>NZ_VWWH01000001.1:0-262665 GCF_011753045.1 Burkholderia sp. Ap-955 | reverse complement strand
CGCGCGCTCGTCCGGGATGGCGCGGCTCGCGACGCTCGACGCGATCATGGAGCGCGTGCTCGGCGCGCGCGAGCGCAGCCTGCTGTCGCCCATCCCCGCGCTGCTCGGCACCCGTTTCGGGCGGTTGCGCGACGCGGAGCGGCAGGCGCTGGCCGACGCCGAATCCGCGGCCGCAGCCACGGCCGATCCGGCCGATGACGGCGCGGTGGTGGCCGATGGCACGGCCGTCGCGGCGATCGTGCCCGGTGCATGGCTCGATACGTTTCGCGACGAGATGCAAAGCGTCCTGCTTGCCGAACTCGAAGTCCGGTTTCAAACGGTAGACGGGCTGCTCGCGGCCCTTCGCACCAGCTAATCAACACGCTATGTCCAGAATTCGCCTTGATCTCGTTGTCTTCGTCGCCGGTCTGCTCGCTGTGGGCTGGATCGGCGTCGGCTATGTCGCGTCGAACCCGCTGGCGGCGGCCGTCACGCTGCTGATCGCCGCGTGCTACGTCGCCGGCGCATGGGAACTGCTGCGCTACCGGCAGGCCACCGCCACGCTGTCGCGCGCGGTCGCCGGCCTGACCGAGCCGCCCGCGACGCTCGACACGTGGCTCGACACGCTGCACCCGGGCCTGCGCGGCGCCGTGCGCGCGCGGGTCGAAGGCGCGCGCGTCGCGCTGCCGGGCCCGTCGCTCACGCCTTACCTCGTCGGCCTGCTCGTGCTGCTCGGCATGCTCGGCACGCTGCTCGGGATGGTCGTCACGCTGAAGGGCACCGGCGCCGCGCTCGAAAGTGCGACCGATCTCGACGCGATCCGCGCGTCGCTGATCGCGCCGGTGAAGGGCCTCGGGTTCGCATTCGGCACGTCGATTGCCGGCGTCGCGACGTCCGCGATGCTCGGGCTGCTGTCCGCACTGGTGCGCCGCGAGCGGATCGACGCGGCCCAGCAGCTCGACGCGAAGATTGCGACGACGCTGCGCGTGCATTCGTCCGCGCACCAGCGCGACGAATCGTTCCGGCTGCTGCAGCGCCAGGCCGACGTGATGCCGGCGCTGGTCGACCGGCTGCAGACGATGATGACGACGCTCGAGGCGCGCAGCGTCGCGCTGCACGATCGCCAGATCGAGAGCCAGCAGGCGTTTTTCGACCGGACCGAGCGCGCGTATGCGGGCCTCGCGTCGAATGTCGGCGATGCGCTGAAGGAAAGCGCCGCCGAAAGCGCGCGCGTGGCCGGTGCCGCGCTGCAGCCGGTCGTCGCCGCGACGATGACCGGGCTCGCGCAGGAGATGGCCGCGCTGCGCGATACCGTGACGGGCGCCGTGCAGCGTCAGCTCGACGGGCTGACGGACGGCTTCGAGAAGACCACCGGCAACGTGACGGCCGTCTGGAACCGCGCGCTCGACGAACAGCGCCGCGCGGGCGATGCCGTCGCGCAGCAGCTGCAGACGACGCTCGGCCAGTTCACCGACACGTTCTCGCAGCGTTCGACGGACCTGCTCGACGGCGTGGCGACGCGCCTCGAATCGACTGAAAGCCGCCTGTCGGATGCGTGGCGCGATGCGCTGTCGCGCCAGGAGCAAGTCGGCGAGACGCTGGCCGGCCAGCATGCGCGCGCGCTGGGCGAGGCTGCCGCGACGTTCGAACGCCATTCGAGCGCGGCGCTTGCCGCGATGCGCGAGTCGCACGCCGGGCTGCAGGCCGACCTGGCGGCGCGCGACGAGCAGCGCATCGCCGCGTGGAACGATTCGATGGCCGCGCTGGCCGCTAAGCTCGGCGACGAATGGCAGCGCGCCGGCGCGCACAGCGCAGGTCGCCAGCAGGAAATCTGCGACGCACTGGCGCAAACGACGCGCGATCTCACGGCGCAGGCATCGACGTTCGAACGACGTTCGAACGAGTTGCTGTCGACGATCCGCGATTCGCACACGGGCCTGCAGACGCAACTGGCTGCGCGCGACGAAGAACGCCTGTCGGCATGGAACGATTCGCTGGCCGCGATGGCCGCGAAGCTCGGCGACGAATGGCAACGCGCAGGCGTACACAGCGCGGGCCGTCAGCAGGAAATCTGCGACGCACTCGCACAAACGACGCGCGATCTCACGGCACAGGCATCGACGTTCGAACAACGCTCGAACGAGTTGCTGTCGACGATCCGCGATTCGCACACGGGCCTGCAGACGCAACTGGCTGCGCGCGATGAAGAACGCCTGTCGGCATGGAACGACTCGCTGGTCGCGATGGCCGCGAAGCTCGGCGACGAATGGCAGCGCGCAGGCGTGCACAGTGCGGGCCGCCAGCAGGAAATCTGCGATGCACTCGCACAAACGACGCGCGACCTGACCGCACAGGCATCGACGTTCGAACAACGCTCGAACGAACTGCTGTCGACGATCCGCGATTCGCACACGGGCCTGCAGACGCAACTCGCTGCACGCGACGAAGAACGGCTCACTGCATGGAACGACTCGCTGGCCGCGATGGCCACGAAGCTCGGTGACGAATGGCAGCGCGCCGGCGTGCACAGCGCGGGCCGTCAGCAGGAAATCTGCGACGCACTCGCACAAACGACGCGCGATCTGGCCGCACAGGCATCGACGTTCGAACAACGCTCGAACGAGTTGTTGTCGACGATCCGCGATTCGCATGCCGGCCTGCAGACGCAGCTGGCCGCGCGCGACGAACAGCGCCTCGCGGCATGGAACGACTCGCTCGCCGCGATGGCCGCCGCGCTGCGCGACGAATGGGCGCAGACGAGCGCGCAGGCCGCGACGCGCCAGCAGGACATCTGCGACACGCTGGCCCGCACCGCGAACGACATCACCGCGCAGGCGCAGGTGCACGCGAGCGACACGATCAACGAGATCGCGCGTCTCGTGCAGGCTGCGTCGGAGGCGCCGAAGGCCGCGGCCGACGTCGTCGCCGAGCTGCGCCAGCGCCTGTCCGACAGCCTGGTGCACGACACCGCGATGCTCGAGGAACGCAGCCGCCTGCTCGCGACGCTCGAAACGCTGCTCGGCGCGGTCAACCACGCATCGACTGAACAGCGCACCGCGATCGACGCGCTCGTCAGCACGTCGGCCGACCTGCTCGACCGCGTCGGCGCGCGCTTCAACGACACCGTCGATGCCGAAACGCGCAAGCTCGACTCGGTGGCCGCGCAAGTCACGGCGGGCGCGGTCGAGGTCGCGAGCCTCGGCGATGCATTCGGGATGGCCGTGCAGGTATTCGGCGAGTCGAACGACAAGTTGCTGACCCATCTGCAACGCATCGAGGCCGCGCTCGAGAAGTCGCTCGCGCGCAGCGACGAGCAGCTCGAGTACTACGTCGCGCAGGCGCGCGAGGTGATCGACCTGAGCATGATGTCGCAGAAGCAGATCGTCGAAGACCTGCAGCAGCTCGCCGGCCGGCGGGCGAGCGTCGGAGCGTAACGCATGCACGACGAAATCGACGGCGGCGCGTCCTCCGCGCCGGTATGGCCCGCGTTCGCCGACCTGATGTCGGTGCTGCTCGGCGCGTTCGTACTGATCCTCGTCGGCGTGATCGGCATGCAGCTTCAGCTCACGTCGAAGCTCGAGGAAGCCGTGCGCGCGCGCCAGCAGGAGGCGCAGCAGCGCAAGTCGCTCGAGCAGGCGCTTGCCGGGCCGCTCGCGGCCGGCCGCGTGACGCTCGTGAACGGCCGCATCGGCATCAGCGGCAACGTGCTGTTTGCATTGAATTCCGACCAGTTGCAGCCCGCGGGCCGCGACCTGCTGAAGACGCTGGCCGCGCCGCTGGGCGCGTACCTGAAGACGCGTGACGAGATCCTGATGATCAGCGGCTTCGCCGACGACCAGCAGGTGCATGCGGGCAACCGCCAGTTCGCGGACAACTGGGAGCTGTCGGCCAAGCGCGCATTGACGGTCACGCGTGCGCTGATCGACGCCGGCGTGCCGGCGTCGTCGGTGTTTGCGGCCGCGTTCGGCTCCGAGCAGCCGGTTAGCTCGAATGCGGACGATGAAGGCCGCGCGAAGAACCGCCGCGTGGAGATCGCGCCGGTACCGCGCAAGTCGGCATCGAACGGAGGGAAGGCGAAGTGACCGGCGACGCGACGCACGTTCGCGCGACGCTCGACGCATGGCGCGAGCAGGGCGCCGACCGGCTCGATCCGGTGCGCTTTCACCGGATCGACGCGCTCGAACGGCGCGCGGCCGCGCTAGACGGCGATGCACGCGCGTTGCTCGACGCGCGGTTGGCGACGTTGCTCGAAGGCTTTGCGGAGGTCGTTGCGCGCGCCGGTGAAACGGCAACGGCAAGCGGCGCGGCAGGTGCGCCCATGCGCGGCGCGCTGGCGGAACTCGTCGAGCGGCTCGCGCGCGATGCGCAGGCCGACCGGCGCGGCCTCGATCCCGAGCTGGTCGACTACTTCCGCACGATATGGTCGAAAGTCCGCACGGAGCAGCAGTACCGCCAGTCGCTCGACCAGGTGCCGCGCAACGCGGGGCCGCTCAATTCGAACAGCCTCGTGCACCGGTCGCTCGCGACGATGCGCGAGTTGTCGCCGGCTTATCTGCAGCAGTTCCTGTCGTATGTCGACGCGCTCGCGTGGCTCGAGGATCTCGCCGGCGGCGGTGCGCAGCCCGAGAAGGAAGCGCCGCGCGCGAAGACGGCCAAACCGGCGAAGAAGGTGACGCGCGCCAAGGCGCGATAACGCCGCGCGCTCACGAACGAACGCGGGTTGCTATCGGCCCGGTTCTGCCTCATGGATTGCCGTGCGCAGCGCGTGCAATGCATCGGCCAGCGCCGACGCGAACGGCGGATGCGCGGCGATCCCCGCCGCGTCGAGCTGGCTCCCGAGGATCGGCAGCGTGATCGACGCACGCTCGACGATGTTCGCCGACATCACCGACAGCGTTTCCCGCAGCGCCGCGTCCGCATGCGTCGCGCGCGGCGACGCATTCAGCACGGCGACCGGCTTGTACACGACGGCCTCGCATCCCACGATCCAGTCCAGCGCATTCTTCATCACGCCCGTAACGCCGTGCGCGTATTCCGGGCTTGCGATCAGCAGGCCGTCGGCGGCATTCACGCGGTCGATCAGGTCGCGCACCGCGGCGGGCGACGGATATTCGGTATCGGGATTGAACAGCGGGAATTCGCCGAGACGATCGAAGCGCACGATGCGCATGCCGCGCGGCGCGACGAGCGCGGCTGCATCGAGCAGTGCGGCGTTGTACGACTGCGCGCGGAGGCTGCCGCACAGCGCGATGATGTCGATGTGGCGGTCGGAGTCGGTTCGGGGATCGGTGGTCATCGATGTGCGTGTCGGTTGGCGCGTGGCGCAGCAGTGAGCGTCGCGCGGGTCGCACGGATTATCGCACCGGTGTTCGGGCGGCACCGGCCATCCCCGCCACGCGCGCGAATTCCCCGATCTCCCATCCATGACCGAGCATCAGCCGCCGCGTATGCAGCGCGCCGTGCACGTCGTCGGCGACGGTTTCGCCGAGATAACGCAGCGCACGCCCGTCGATATCGACGAAGCCGTGCCGGTAATCCTGCGCGAGTGCCGTCCACAACTGCGCGGCGCCGACCGACTGGCGCGCACCGCTGATCAGGCACAGGCCCGCGTCGAGCCCCCAGCGATACAGCGTCGTCGCGAGCCCCTTGCGTTGCGCGGACCCGCGCAGCCGCGTATGCGGCGCGCGCAGGTAGCGGTCGGCGCGGCGCGGGATTTCGGGCAGGCGGTTGAACACCGTATAGCCGGCGAGCTGGCGTGCGGCCGGATCTTCGACATACAGGAAGTATTCGCCGTCCGCCTCGCGGTGGCGGACGATCAGGCCCGAGCGGCCGAGCGCGACGGCCGGCAGGCCGTACAGGCGATGGCCTGGCTGGTGGAGACGCGCGTAGAGCGTGTCGAGTTCATCGTCGATGTCGTGCTGGGAATGCTGTACGTCGATACGCATGGCAAAGGTCGCCCGTCCCGGGCGGTCCGAGAAAGTGGTTCATCGCAAACGGGGAAAGGAATGGCTGCGGCCCCCGGGCTCGGCGAAGCGAGCCGGGGCCGCGAATCAGCTGGGGATGTGCTGGAAACCGGCGGCGATCGCGGCGAGGCCCGCGATGCAGAGTGCGAACAGGATCAGGACTTTGTGGATCACGTCTCTCTCCTCATGAATGCGCGGCGCCGACGGGCGGCATCGCGGAGACGGTGAGCGGCGGGCACGGCCCGCGCGGCCGTCGTGCGGGACGACGGTCGAAGGTCCGGGCGGCAGCGCGCGGGTCGGGCGCTGTATCGCACGCGGACGGGCAGCACCATACGCGACGTGATTCGGGTGGGCAATCGGACTGGGGGAGAAAAGCGACGAATCGTGGGGAATCGGGATGTTTCGCGACGATTGGTCGCAAGGGCGACGCGAATGCGCCGGCGCGAACACGACGTGCATTGCGGCATCACGCGTGTGCTTTTGTTGCAAGCTCACGACACTGCAGTCGCTACATTGATTCGGCCGCAAAACGTGTCGCTCGCAAACCAGAGGTTTGACCAGATTGTCAATCAGGAATCTGAACGTCAATTCTCGATTGAAAGATTGGAGACGGCATCCCTCACGGATGAAGTAAGAAAACCCCCGGTTCGATTGACGATGGCAGAGCGCCGATATCCCCGAATTCTGCTTGTTTGATCGGATTTGTCGTCGAGCGATTGATGTGATGTCGATCATGAGACGGCTGCGAATATCCATTTATCTCAAATATCGGCAGTATTTTTAAAAATATATTCCGATTGTTAAAAAGTGGCGGAAGTTTCAGGCCATTTGGAGTGGCACTCGACCTGGATGAGCGAAAAATCGAGGCGTACCTACCCGGAAAGTCGATTGCGGCTATTCCAGAGCGACACAGTTTTATCAATTCCTGACACTCTTCCGACAAATGTTTCGATATATTTCGGCGCGAGAGACCAACCAAATTCGCTGCGACCTGAGTGAAGAAAAGGCGGGGAAATCCGGGAGCGTCGATTTCGACGTTGCCAACCTTTTCGTCAGTTGTCGCGGCGTTCCAAACTCATTCGCCTGGTGCGTAAAATCGCACCCGCTGTACCATGAACAAGAACCAATATCGCCTGGTATTCAGCCGCGTACGCGGCATGTTGATCGCGGTCGAAGAGACAGCCAACTCGTCGGGGAAGACAAGCCGTGGAGAAGCCGTCCGCGTTGCGCAGCCGCTGCGCGTAGCGGTGAGGTTCGCACTGCGTCACGCGGCGTTTGCGGTGCTGCTGGCGGCGGGCGTGGCACCACGCTGGGTGCAGGCACAGGTGGTGGGCGCAGGGGCGAATGCACCATCGGTCGTGCAGACTGCGAACGGTTTGCCACAGGTCAATATCAACAAGCCTGGCGGGGCCGGTGTTTCCCTGAACACCTATTCCCAGTTCGATGTGCAGAAACCCGGCGTGATCGTAAATAACTCGCCGGTGATGACGAACACGCAGCAGGCCGGCTATATCAACGGCAACCCGAATTTTGGCGCACACGATGCAGCCAGAATCATCATCAATCAGGTCAACAGCAACAACCCTTCGCAGTTGAGAGGGTATGTCGAGATCGCCGGCCAGCGGGCCGAGATGATTATTTCGAACCCGTCTGGTCTGGTGGTCGATGGCGGCGGCTTCATCAACACGTCGCGCGCGATTCTCACGACGGGAACCCCCAATCTGAATGCGGACGGATCGCTGGCCGGTTTCAATACGACGCGCGGCCTCATTACGGTGCAAGGCGCCGGCCTGAATGCGAAGAACGTCGATCAGGTGGATCTGATTGCCCGGGCCGTTCAAACCAATGCGGCCATTTACGCGAACAACCTGAACGTGGTGGCCGGCGCGAATCAGGTCAATCACGACACGCTTCAGGCGACGCGAATTCAGGGTGAAGGCGCCGCGCCGGCTGTCGCAATCGATGTCGGTCAATTGGGCGGCATGTACAGCAACCGGATTTTCCTGGTCGGCACCGAGGGCGGCGTCGGGGTTCGGAACGCCGGCACGATTGCAGCCGACGCGATGGGCCTGACGCTGACGACGGACGGCCGGCTGGTGCAGGCCGGCAAGGTGAACTCGCTCGGCAACGTCGCGATATCGGCTGCCGGCGGGGTCGAGAACAGCGGCACGACCTATGGCCAGCAGTCGGTTTCGCTGAATACCGGTGCCGATGTAGTGAACACCGGTACGCTCGCCGCCCAGCACAACGTGAGCGTGAATGCCGGTACGCTGAATTCGACCGGCACACTCGGCGCGGGCGTGAACAGCGACGGTGCCGTCACGCAGGCGGGCGACCTGCAACTCGCGACGTCAGGCCAGTTGAATGCCAATGGCAAGAACGTTGCGGGTGGCGACCTTTCGGTGACGGGCCACGATGTGAATCTCGCCGGCAGCACGACGGCCGCGAACGGCAACCTTGCACTGACTGCGACGAATGGCGACGTAAACCTCGAGAACGCGACGACGAGCGCTCAAGGTTCGGTCACGGCAAATGCCGCAGGCACGGTCGTCAACGATCACGGCCAGTTGACGAGCGGCGGCGGTACGACCCTGACGGGCGGCAACGTGTCGAACCGGAACGGCAATGTGTCGTCACAGGGGCCGCTGTCGGTAACGGCTGTCGATCGGCTTGCGAACCAGTCCGGCGTGTTCGTTTCGCAGAGCACGATGGCGCTGCGGGGCGGCACCGTCGCGAACAATCAAGGCACGATCCAGAGTGCCGGGCATGCCGAGGTCGGCGGGGTGACGATCGACAACACGGCCGGCCGGATAACCTCCCTCAACGCCGATGGCCTGGTGCTGAACGCAACCGGCCAGCTCACGAACGTGGCGGGTACGACGGCAAACGGTGCGCAAGGCGGCGTCATCGGGGGGAATGGCAATGTGTCGGTCCAGAGCGCAAACGTTGTCAACCGCGGCGCGATCACGTCCAACACAAATCTTCACGTGTCGGGCCAATCAGTCGACAACAGTAGCGGCACCCTGCAGGCCGCGCAGAACGTTGCGGTCGACGCCGGCACGCACCTGACGAACAACGGCGGCTCGATCGTCGGCCAAACGGCCACAGTCAGCGCCACGACGCTCGACAACAGCGCCGGCACCGTGCAGGCGGGCCAGGTGTCGTTGAATGCGACGGATCTCGTGAATCACGGCGGCACGATCACGCAGACCGGGGCCGGCGCGATGAGCGTGAACGTGTCGGGCGCGCTCGACAACTCGAATGGCGGCACGCTGCAAACCAACAGTACCGACCTGACGCTCACCCCTGCCGCACTCGTCAACGACGGCGGCACGATCACCCATGCCGGCAACGGCACGCTGACGCTCGGAAGCGGTTCGGGGTCCATATCGAACGTGGGCGGTTCCATCGCGAGCAATGGGCGCGTCGTTGCGCAAACAGGCGCGCTGAACAACACGTCGGGCTCGATCAACGCGCAGACCGGATTGACGGCGACCGTCGCCGGCACGCTGAACAACGCGAACGGCAAGCTGTTGTCGAACACGGATCTGAGTGTCGCCAGCGGTACGCTGGCGAACACCGGCGGTCAGATCGGTGCGGGCACGAACGCGACGATCCACACGGGCTCCATGACGAATCAGGGCGGTTCGATCATTGCGCCGAACCTGTCAGTCACCGCCGATTCGACGCTCGACAACAGTGGTGGCAAGCTCGAGGCGAATCAGCTTGCGCTGACGGCTGCCAACCTCGTGAACCACGGCGGTACGATCACTCAGTACGGCTCGTCGGCAATGGGCATGAACGTCAGCGGCACGCTCGATAACTCGGCCGCCGGTGTGATCCAGACCAACAGCACGGACCTGACGCTCACGCCGGCCGAACTGAACAACGCGGGCGGCACCATTACGCACGCCGGTACGGGTACGCTGACGATCGCACCGGGCAATGGCGCCAGCGCGTTGAACAACGCGTCGGGCACCATCGTGACGAAGGGACAAGCCATCGTCAACGCGGCTACCTGGAACAACGCCGGCGGTATCCTCGCGGCGCAGCGCGGCATCAACGCGACCATTGTGGGCGACGTGAACAACGCACAGGGTCTGCTGCGATCGGACGCGTCGCTGTCGTTGAAGAACGGCGGTGCCCTGTCGAACCGCGGCGGGCATGTCCAGGCCGGGCAATCGACGGCCGGCGACACCAGTACGCTGGATCTTCAATCGGCCTCGATCGACAACGCGGATGGCGCCATTGTCGACCTCGGTGCGGGCAAGATGACCGTGCAGGGCGGCACCCGGATCACGAACAGCCACGCTGGCGGCGTATCCGGCATGGGGGCGATTACCGGCAACGGCGACGTGACGATCGGCGCGGCGTCGATCAGCAACACGCAAGGCGGTCAGCTCAGCGGCGGCTCGCTGAAAGTTAATGCAAACACCGTCGACAACAGCGGCGGCACCATTGGCAACGTTACGAATTCGACCGGTGATGTGAACGTCACGACGACCGGTGCGCTCACGAACACGAGCGGCCAGATCAGCTCGACACATGACCTGTCGGTCGCGGCGGCCACGCTGCAGGGCGGCGGTACCTACAGCGCAACGCACGACGCGAACTTGAACCTTCAGGGCGACTATTTGGCGGCGGCCGACACTCAGTTCAACGTCGGTCACGATCTCGCCTTCACGTTGCCCGGCACCTTCACGAACAACGCGAACCTGCAGTCGGTCAACGACCTGAGCGTCAATGCGGGCAACATCGTCAACGTGGGCGCCCTGACTGCCGGCGGCCTGCTGCACACGCAATCGACCAACCTGACCAATACCGGCGCGCTCGTGGGCGCGAGCGTATCGCTCAACGCAACGAACACGGTCTCGAACCTCGGCCCGACCGCGCTGATTGGCGGATCAGACAGCAACGGCACGCTCGAAATCCTCGCGCACGACATCGAAAACCGTGACGACACGACCGCGACCGATTCGATGGCGACGACGGCCATCTTCGGCATGGGCAAGGTCGTGCTGGCTGGCGGCAAGGACGCAAGCGGCAACTACACGAACGCCGCGCTCGTCAACAACGTGTCGGCCTTGATCCAGTCGGGCGGCGACATGGAACTGCACGCGGACAAGGTGACGAGCACGCGCCGCGTGATGAAGACGTCCACCAGCCAGATCGATCCGGCATCGCTCGCGCAGTTCGGCATTCCGATCAGCGGTCGCACGGGCCAGATCGGCGTGAAGGATCCGTACAGCATCGGCGGCGTTTACACCGAGCCGCCGCACGGCGGTCAGTGGAACAGCACGTATCAGTTCACGACCTACTACGCGGACAGCGCGACGGCGACGACCGTGACGGACATCAGCCCGGCCGCGCAGATCGTGTCGGGCGGCAAGATCGATGCGTCGTCGGTCGGCACGCTGCAAAACTACTGGAGCAACCTCGCGGCGGTCGGCGACTTCAAGATGCCGGCGTACTACGACGCCGACGGCTGGGCGGCGTCCGGCCAGAAGCTGCCGGGCGTGTCGGTCTCCTACTCGGGCCAGTATCACTACAACAACTACGACAACACCGAACACGACTGGCAATTGCCGTTCGGCAACGCGCCGTTCGTGACGGGACGCCCGGGCGGCTACACCCAGGCGGCACCGGCGTCGATCAAGGATTACAAACTGCCGAAATACGACTCGACGTTCAGTTCGAACGGCACGATTTCGGGCACGGGCGTCAGCGTCAACAATACGGCGGGCGACGCATCGATTCCGTCGCTCGGCTTGCTGCCGGGGCAGTCGGTGCCGGGGCTCACCCCCACCAACCTGAGCGGCAACGCGAGCGGCGCGAAATCGGGTGCGTCGGCCGTGCACGGTGGTCCGTCGGCGCCGGTCGATCCGATCATCGCCAGTGCAACGGCGCTGAACGTCCTGAACAACCTCACCATTCCGCAAGGCGGCTTGTTCAAGCCGACGACCGCACCGAATGCGAGCTACGTGATCGAAACGAATCCGGCGTTCACGAACCAGAAGAATTTCATGTCGAGCGACTACTTCTTCGGTCAGCTCGGCGTCGACCTCACGCATATCCCGAAGCGGCTCGGCGACGGTTTCTACGAGCAGCAGCTCGTGCGCAACGAAGTCACCGCGCTGACCGGCAAGGCCGTGCTCGGGCCGTACGCAGACCTGCAGACCATGTATCAATCGCTGATGGCGGCCGGCGCTGATCTGTCGAAGTCGCTCGATCTACCGATCGGCGCGAGCCTGTCGGCCAATCAGGTGTCGAAGCTGACCAGCAACGTGGTCATGATGGAAACACGGGTGGTCGACGGTCAGTCGGTGCTCGTGCCGGTCGTTTATCTCGCGAAGGCCAGCCAGCAGAATATCGACGGCCCGTTGATCAGTGCGACGAACATCGATTTCCAGAATGCACAGTCGTTCACGAACAGCGGAACGATCAAGGCGGACAACACGCTGGCGATCCAGGGCAAGCAGATCGACAACGCATTCGGCGCGCTGCAAAGCGGTGGGCTGATGTCGCTGAAGACCGAGAACAACATCGACCTGACGTCGGCGAATGTGAAGGCCGGCAGCCTGCGGCTCGATGCCGGTAAAGACCTGATTCTCGATACGGCGACGAAGACGAACACGCGGGTGAGCCGCGACGGTGCGACGAGCGAGGTGACCACGCTCGGGCCGACCGCGAAACTCGACGTGGCGGGCGATGCGTCGATCACGACGGGCGGCAACTTCCAGCAGAACGCGGGGAACCTGTCGGTCGGCGGCAATCTCGGCATGAGCGTCGGCGGTAATTGGGATCTCGGTGCGGTGCAGACGGGCGAGCACAAGATCGTGCAGCGGGCCAATGGCGTGTCGAATACCGACATCAACAAGGTCACCGGCAGCTCGGTGACGGTCGGTGGGCAATCGAATGTCGTCGTGGGGGGCGATCTGACGGGGAAGGGGGCACAGATCGACCTTGGTAAGGGCGGAACGCTGGCCGCCAAGGGCAACGTGACGCTCGGCGCGGCGAGCGCGACGTCGACGGTGAACAGCAACAGTTCGGGCAGCGACAGTCACGGTAGCTACGCGGAAACGCTGCACACGTCGGATCAGGCACTGACCGGAACGGTACTCAAAGGCGGCGACACGGTGAATATCGTGTCGGGCAAGGACATAACGCTCTCCGGCAGCGCGATCAGTCTCGACAAGGGCAACGCGAACCTGCTGGCGGCTGGCGATGTGAACGTCGGCGCGGCAACTGAAACGCACGAGTTGAATTCGCATGAAACACATAGCCACAGCAATGTGGTGAGCGGGTCGAAGGTCGCAAGCGGAATCGACCAGACAGCGACTTTTAGCCAGGGCAGCACGATTTCCGCGGACGGCGTGAAGGTCACGAGCGGCCGGGACATCAACGTGACGGGCAGCAATATCGTCGGTACAAACGATGTGTCGCTGTCGGCTGCGCGGGACGTGAATATCAAGACCTCGCAGGACACGATCCAATCGTCGACCTATTACGACAAGAAGGAAACCGGGCTCATGTCGAACGGTGGCCTGTCAGTATCGGTCGGCTCTCGTTCGAACTCCGACAAGCAGCAGTCTTCATCGGTCACGAGCAATGGAAGTGCGATCGGTGCGCTGAACGGCAATCTGACGGTGAGTGCGGGTAACGATCTGCACGCGACCGGCAGCATCCTGCACGCGGGCAACGACGTGAATCTTGCCGGCAAGACCGTGAAGATCGACGCCGCGACGGATACATCCAGCTTCGCGGAGCAGCAGCAGTTCCGTCAGGCCGGCGTGACGGTGGGCGTGACGAATCCGGTCGTGGCGGCAGTGCAGACCGGCCGGCAGATGACGAACGCTGCGCAAAGCGTGGGTGGCGATCCGCGCTTGATTGCGTTGGCCGCGGCCACGACGGGCCTGGCGGCAAAGAACACCTATGACTCGCTGAAGCAGATGGGCGGGGACCCGCTGAACGCTGCGAAAAGCGTCGGGATCAACGTGTCGGTCGGCGCGAGCAAGAGCGACAGTCAGATGCAGGCACAGTCGAGCACGGCGGTGGGAAGTACTGTGTCAGCGGGTCGCAACGTAACGATCGCCGCTGCTGGCGCCGGCAAGGACAGCAATATCGACGTGATCGGCAGCACGATTTCTGCAGGCAACAACGCGAAGTTGGCCGCGGAAGGCAATGTGAACCTGCAGGCCGCGGAAAGCACCAGTAGTCAGCACAGTACGAACAGTGGTTCGAACGCATCGGTGGGTGTGTCGTTCACTGTCGGCGCGAAGACCGGTGTCGCACTCACCGCGGGCGTCGCCGGGAATCGCGGTAACGCGGACGGTGATTCGTCGACATGGACGAATACTCATGTGGCGGCTGGCAACCAGCTCACGATCCAGTCAGGCGGTGATACGAATTTGAAGGGCGCAGTCGCGTCGGGCAAGCAGGTGGTCGCCGATGTCGGCGGAAACCTGAACATCGAAAGTCTGCAAGACAAGGATCATTACGGCTCGAAACAACAGAATGCAGGCGTTTCGGTAAGCGTTTGTCCGCCGCCCTGTGTGTCGAGCGTGGCGGGCAGCGTTGGCCAGACGAAGATGAACAGCGACTACGCCAGCGTGATCGAACAATCGGGTATCAAGGCCGGCGACGGCGGTTTCCAGGTTGACGTCAAGGGCAACACCGATCTCAAGGGCGGTGTGATCGCGAGCAGTGACAAGGCCGTGCAGGATGGCGTGAACAGTTTGACGACCGCCACCCTGACCCATAGCGACATCGAGAACCACGCATCGTACGATGCGTCGTCGGTCGGGCTCTCGGGCGGCTATGGCGGCACCATCGGCAAAGATCAGAAAGGCACGGCGGATAACGTGAATCCGGTGCTGGGGACGTCGCTGCCGAAGGGAGACGGTGGACTGCAAGTTGCACCGCCCGTGGCGCTCGGTGCGTCGGGCGATGCGAATTCGACGACGAAGAGTGGTATCAGCGCGGGTACGATCACGATCACCGACGGTGCAAAGCAGCAGCAACTGACGGGCCAGTCTGCAACTGAAACTGTGGCGGATGTGAATCGCGATACGTCGAACACAGGGGGGGCCCTTGCCCCGATCTTCGACAAGGACAAGATTCAGGCCGGTTTCGACATTACGAGTCAGTTCATCAATCAAGCGGGGACGTTCGTCGCGAATCGCGCGGCCGAAGCGGACGCGGCAAAGGTGATCGCGAACAACCCGAACCTGACACCGGAACAGCGCGCGGAGGCGCAGCAGCGAGCCGATGAACTGAACGCCAATTGGGGGCCGGGCGGTACCTATCGGCAAGTGCTGACTGCGTTATCGGTTGCTGCGGGCGGCAATGCAACCGGTGGCGTGGGCCAGCTCGCGCAGAACGCGACGATCGCTTATCTGCAACAGCTGGGTGCGAACCAAGTCAAGCAGATTGCAGACAATCTTGGCAGCGAAGAAGCGCGTGCTGCGCTGCACGCGATTGTCGGTTGTGCCGGCGCTGCGGCCAGCAGTAAGAGTTGCGGTGCGGGCGCGATGGGGGCGGCAAGCAGCTCCGTGCTCGGTAGTTTGCTTGCGCCGTCGGCGAATCTGACGGCAACGGAGCGTGAAGCGCGCGACAATCTGGTAACCAGTTTTGTTGCTGGCGTTGCTGCGGTGTCGGGATCCGAAGTGGCGACTGCGGTTGGTGCGGGCAAGATCGAAGTAGAGAACAATCAGATTTCACCGATGGCGCCGGTTCCAAGCTGGCTCGCTGGATTCAAGCTGCCGGGGTATAAGGGCGAGAAGGCGGGCAAGGGCGATGGTGTCATTGCTGATCCGGTGACGGAGCTCGATCCGAGTATCAAGCCGGGTCCGTTGATTTCGCCGCTGCCTGATGCCAAGAAGATCAGTGACTGGATCACGGAGATCATCCCGGATCAGGCGAAGGGGCTGGTTGATTACATCGTTACGGCGACTAAGAGCGCAAAGGGAGCGGAGAATGAATCGGACAATGCTGCAATACTCAATAACGGTGCCGATGCTCAGCCGGGTGCGTCTCCATCGTCGGGCGACCTGGCCCGCTTGACGGGGCAGCAGCGTGAAGAGGCTGTCGCTAAAATCGTCAATGGCATCACTTCGGGTGAAAAGGTCGCAGTCCCTGGAATCGGATCGACTGATATCGATGTAGTTGCACCCAACGGTGACTTGATCGCAGTGGGTGGTCCGGCCAAGGCGAACAATCTTGGAAAGCTGGGACAGGAACTTCGCATCTATCAAGCGATAGCCGGGCAGCGTGGCGTAGTTGCAAAAGTCTACTTCGCTGAAGGAACCCCGCAGTCAGCAGTCGATCTTGCGACAAAGATTCTCGGTGAAGCGAACGTAAAAATATTCTCTGGGAGTAAATAATGGCAAATCGTACATTTCGTATTTCTATTCCAGGTGATTTGGATTCTGCGTTTTCCTTTTTGGCAACGTGTATTGGTTCGGCAGGCTTGACGTTGAAAAATCCAGGGACTGGCGAGATTACGTCCTGGTCGGACGAAGGAGCGCAGATCGTGACAGCCGCCGACGAGGTGCTGCTTAAAATAAAATCGGGGGACATGGCGAATGTACAGTTCTGGAGTTCATCTAGTGAGGATATGTTCGTATCATGGAGTCAGGGTGATTGTCAGACCATATTCTCTCTATATCTTGACGGGGTAGATGTTAACTATTCTGTGGCGGTAGCATCTAAGATTATAGAAGGACTTCTTGCTCAAGACGTGTGCGGTAAATTATTCGGTGATGTATTCTCTTTAAATATAGAATAGGATCGGATGCGGTCTGTAAATTAAAATGCGGTGCGTCTGCACAATGGGGGCAGCTCAGTCGAGCCATTAAATATGGCGAAGATCAAGGCGTTGAAGCTGTTGTGACTACGGTAAAGGGACCTGGAAAGTGGGTGATATTAAGCCGAAGCGCGTCGCGTCTGTATATCGAAACAAGGATTTTATTATGATCGAGACGTCTTCCGGATATACGGCATTCGTTAGAGATCCAGATGGGCCAGTGCACTTTCTTGATGCAAATGCAGATGATGAAACCCTAGGGCGGTGCCTTGTCAATGCATTAGCGAATAGTCGCTTCATTACGCCGCAACAACGCGAAGAGTATCCGATTTTCTTCGACTTCCGATTGGTTGGAGAGCAGTATAAGAAGAAAGTTGAGGAGTTGTTGGCACGATATGGCTACAAGACAAATAAATCGCTGTTCAAGGCGATGATTTTATGTAATGCGAGAGTGGTTGATGGAGTGCTATCGCTTGGTCCAACCCGCCACGACAAACTCGAAGCTTGGGAAGGTTTGGGCGACGACGAGAAGGTCATCCTTCCTTTTGAATCTTCGGAAGCCGAAATTGGCGCTGCCCTGAGAGTCGCATTGGACCGATGCATCCCGTGATCTGTAAGCCGGACTGACAAGAACAACATCCGCTGATGCAGCCGACCTACGCACGGCTCCGACCCGCAATGCGGTTCTATACAGATACAGTCGTGGGGGGCGTTGGAGCGACTTCGTCGTGAGGAAATGCCGGATCTAGGAGCCGTGCGTCAGCCGTCTCCGGCAGTCAACGTGCAGAAGCGTGGCTTGATCGCCCGTTTGTTTGGACGAACCTGAATTCCAATGGAAGGTACAACTATGAATCAAGTAATGACGTCGTTTGCGAGTTGGGGACCTGTGGCTCTAATGATGTTGCCCATTTTTTATGGTCTTTTTCTTTATCCATATGTTCGAATTTTGCGTCGAACCGGGAATTCAGGCTGGTGGGTGCTTGTGCTGTTGATTCCCGGTGTGAATCTTGTTGCAATTTGGATTTTTGCGTTTGCGGGATGGCCGGCAATTGATCGACGGTGACGTATTATGCTCCGAGGATTCCGCAACGACTGCTATGATTAATGGTTAGCCAGCTGAGGCTGAGCTGAAGGAAAGAATAATTCGGCAGTTGTCTCGGCGTGGCGAAATCGATTCGATTGCACTATTTGGCATGGGTATCTGTCTGGATTGGTGGAGTGGGGCGAGATTGAGGTATTCGACCCACTTTCGACTTTGTTGCTTGTTATTGGTCAAAGGGATGCACGGAAAATCCACTTTTTATTCGGCGTTCATCTAGTAGGGGAGGCCATAAAAATTGTCATGGAAAAAATTGAAGTCATAAAACTGATGCTGAGTGCTGGAAGAGCGAAGGATATGTTGGACTTCGTCGAGGGTGAGTCGCCCTATCTTTCTGATGCGTCTGGTGGCGTGCCACAAGATCCTGAGTTCAAGCGAATTTGGATTATGGTTGTACATCACCTGCGGTTTTTGGCTGAATTTGGAAATGGAGTGTCAGTTCAATCGTCTGGCGGGAAAGTATATAGGCCATATCCAGATGAATTTGATAGGTGGTTAAGTGCGGGTGCGTCTGGAATATCGGAGATTGATATTAAGAGATATATAGAGGAAAACCCTTTGGGTAAGCGTAAGTAGGGTGCGTCGGCTGTGCGCGGCGGTCCGTCGGCGCCGGTCGAGAAACGCTAGGGAGGTGCCTTGTCAATGCATTGGCGAATAGTCGCTTCATTACGCCGCAGCAACGCGAAGAGCATCCGCTTTTCTTCGACTTCCGATTGGTTGGAGAGCAGTATAAGAAGAAAGTTGAGGCGTTGTTGGCACGATATGGCTACAAGACAAAGAAATCGCTGTTCAATGAGATGATTTTGTGTAATGCGAGAGTGGTTGATGGAGTGCTATCGCTTGGTCCAACCCGCCATGACAAACACCTGATAAACCGGACTGTGATTTCGGTAATAGGAGGAGTGAATTGAATGACGTTAAGCCTTGGCGAGGAGCTGCCATATATCGCAACAAAGATTTTATCCTTATTGAAACTCATTCAGGATATCGTTCATCAATTACCGATCCGGATGGTGCTATGCATTATCTCGATACAAATGTTGATGATGAAACGCTCGGGCGTTGTCTCAATGATGCGTTGCTGAAAAGTCGTTTCATTACTCCCCAGCAACGCGCGGAAAATCCGCTTTTCTTCGACTTTCGGTTGGTTGGAGAAAATTATAAGAAGTGGGTCGATGGCCTTCTTGCGCGGTATGAATATAAAACCAAGCAAGCGCTGTTCAAGAAAATGATCTTGTGTCACGCTAAAGTTGCTGACGGTGTCCTTACGCTTGATCCATGCCGCCATGACAAGCTCGAAGCCTGGGAAGGCTTGGGTGACGACGAGAAAGTCATCCTTCCTTTTGATTCGTCAGAGGCCGAAATTGGCGCTGCCCTGCGAGTCGCATTGGACCGATGCATCCCGTGATCTGGCGTATTGGCTACAAGAGAGCGCGCGATGGCTACAAGAAGTGTCAGCAAAAACCAAGAAAAGTAAAAATGAAAATCATTCATCGACTCACTCTTTTGCCGCTTACGACCTTTATCGCGGCCGCCGTTCACGCGCAACAGGCGCCGACTCCTGCAGATCAGGCCGCCGCCGCTCGCGCGAACGCTGAACAGGATCGACAGGCCCAGCAGCAGCGCGACGCACAGCAGCGCGACGCAACCGTGCGCGCGCCCTCCGTGCGTTCGGACGTGCCGCGCATCGAAGCGTATCCGACACTTCCCGTCGAAACGCCGTGCTTCCGAATCGACCGTTTCACACTCGACGTGCCTGACTCGCTGCCTGATGCGACGAAGGCTCAGGGCGCGTCCGCGCTGCCGATGGACCGCTTCGCATTCGCGCGCGAATGGCTGAACCACTACGCGGGGCAATGCGTTGGCAGGCAAGGCGTCGATCTGCTGGTCAAGAGCCTGTCGCAAGCGGTCCTGGCACGTGGCTACGTCACCACGCGCGTGCTCGTCCCGGAGCAAGACCTGTCGTCCGGCACGCTCAAGCTATCCCTGATCCCGGGCGTGATCCGCCGCATCCGCTTCGCCGATGAAAAACTGCGCGGCACCTGGAAAACAGCCTTCCCGACTCGCGACGGCGACGTGCTGAACCTGCGTGACCTCGAACAAGGCCTCGAGCAGATGAAACGCGTATCGAGCCAGGACGTCTCGATGCAAATCGTTCCCGGCGATCTGCCCGGCGAGAGCGACGTCGTGCTCGACGTGAGGCGCGGCAAGCCGTGGACGGTCGTCGCGTCGATCGACAACTCCGGCACGCGCGCCACCGGCAGGTTGCAAGGCAACCTGTCGGTCGGCATCGACAACCCGCTGGGCCTGAACGACATCTTCAACATCGGCGTGAGCCAGGATCTGGAACTCGGCGACAAGCGCCTCGGCTCGCATGGCTGGAACGGCTTCTATTCGATTCAGTGGGGCTACTGGACGGCTACGCTGTCCGCCTACACGAATACCTACTACCAGCAGATTGCGGGTGTGAACCAGACGTTCGTCGCGAGCGGCAATTCGAAGACGGTTGATTTCAAGCTGGCCCGTGTACTGGCACGCGGCCAGAACGACGTGTTCGGCGGATATTTCCGGCTGTCGCGCCGATTCGGGCAGAGCTTCATCGAAGACACCGAGATTTCGCAGCAGCGCCGCAACAACACGATCATCGAACTCGGCCTGACCGATCGCCACTATTTCGCTGGCGCACAGTTCGACGGCTCGCTCGCGTATCGCCAGGGCGTCGGCGGGTTCGGCGCGCAGAACGACACATTCGCTGCAGGTGGCGGTCCGACCTATCGCTTCAAGATGGCGGTGCTCGACGCAAACCTGTCGGTGCCGTTTGCGGTCGGCAAGCAACCGTTTCGCTATGTCGGAACGTTCCACGGCCAGTACACCGGCAACACGCTGAACTACCTTGATGACGTGACGATCGGCAGCCGCTACACCGTGCGCGGCTTCGACGGCGAAACGATGCTGGCGGCGGCGCGCGGGCTCTACTGGCGCAACGAACTGCAAATGCCGATTGGCCAGACGGGGCAGGCGCTGTACGCGGGGCTGGACTATGGACGCGTATGGGGGCCGCAGCCGATCCTGCTCGTCGGTACGCAACTGGCCGGTGCAGTCGTCGGTGTGAAGGGCAGCGTCGGCACACGCTTTGGCGCCTACGCGTACGACCTCTTTGCGGGGACGCCTGTCTACAAGCCGTCGGGCTTCCCGACGGCGCGCGTCACGGTCGGGTTCCAGGTCACCGCGCAGTTTTGAGTGGATGAGGTGCGTCTGGATCCGTATCGATCCGGACACACCGTACGGTAGCTTTTCCCGGCGCTGCCTGGAATGGCATCGAGCAGTAGGCAGCAATCGATCACGAGGGTGATCTGTTTTATTAGTTATATTGATCAATAGAGAGAGTGAAAGATGAAAAACAATATTATTCTGGCGATCCTGGCGGGTTCTACCGTCTTGTTGTCGGCATGTGGTGGTGGCGGTGACGGCGGCGGGAGCAACGCGACGAGTAGCGACAGCGCGACGGGAACCCCTTCGCCGACCACACCGGACCCTCAGCCTGTCACGCTCAAGTGTCCTGACGGCTACAAGTCGATCCAGCTCACCAAGAGTGCTGTTGCGAATGCGACGATGACGCTGGTCACCGACGACGGCATCGCGACGTTGACCTTCAAGACCCCGCCGGGTGGTGTGGTTCGCGACGGATTGATTTGCCTGGGCAAACCGGATCCGGTGCCTGCAGGCGTGAACGCGGATCTTGTCTACGAGATCAAGTCCTACGGCGGGTTCGACAATATGTTCGACCGCACGCTGACCCTGAACTTCACCTCCAACATCATTCCCAATCCGAGCCCGGCGGTCATCGAAATGGCCGACGTCTCGGGCGGGACCGTCACCTACAAGCCAACCATTGCGGGACCGATCATTTCGACCCCGCCGACCTTCAGTTTGTCGGCGGCTGCAAACTTCACCGGCCTGTACGTTGTGCGTCTGAAGCATTAACCCGGCGACGCGAGCCGGGGCCGCGAATCCGCCGGGGATGTGCCGATTCGCGGCGGCGATCGCGGCGAGGCCCGCAATGCCGCGTGCGAACCGGATCGGGACTTCGTGGATCACGTCCCGTTCCACCGGAATGCGCAGCGCCGTATCGCACGCGGCCGGTTGGCACCCTACACGAGCTGGCCAGCCGGATCGCAACCACCCGGCCGTGCGTGCAAGTCTGGTGCCCATCTGTCGAACCGACTACACTGCGCAGTCAACGCACACCGCAAGGATTCCTCCATGGGAGCCGGCCCGTCCACGGATCGCTAAGCCGCAACGACCTTCGTCAACCGGTCGTTGCGGCGATCTCCCGTTGTCCCTCGCTGACCAGGCAGATCGCCGCCAGATTCCCTTTTCTGAGCGGATGCCTCGTCATGCCTGAACAATCCACGCCCGTCTGGGCTTATTCGTTGCCGTCGGCGCTGCTGCTGATGGCGCCTTTCGATCTCCTCGCTTCGCTGGCGATGGACGTTTACCTGCCGGTGATCCCGGAGATGCCGTCCGCGCTGGGCACGTCGCCGGCCATCGTCCAGTTGACGCTGAGCGTCTACATGGTCGTCCTCGGCCTGGGCCAGATGCTCTTCGGCCCGTTGTCGGACCGCGTCGGCAGACGGCCGGTGGTGCTCGGCGGTGCGCTGTGTTTTGCGGCGGCTTCGCTGGCACTTGCGATGGCCACCGGCGGCGGTCTGTTCGTCGCACTGCGCGTGCTGCAGGCGCTGGGCGCGTCTGCCGCGCTCGTCGCCACGTTCGCGACCGTTCGCGATGTCTACGCCGATCGTCCTGAAGGCCGCATGATCTACAGCCAGTTCGGCGCGATGCTGGCGTTCGTGCCCGCACTGGGCCCGCTGCTCGGCGCGGCCATCGCGACGGCCTGTGGATGGCGCGCGATCTTCGCGACGCTCGGCCTGCTGGGGCTGCTCGCGTGCGGCCGTGCGTGGCCACGCTGGCACGAAACGTGGCCGCGGACGGCGAACCGGCAGGGGCCGTCCGTCGCATCGATTCTTGGCAGCCGGCCCTTTCAGGTTCATACGCTCGCGTTTGCCGCCGCGATGGGGGCGTTCTTCGTGTTCTTCTCCACCGCGCCGCGCGTGCTGGTCGGCGGCGCGGGCTATTCCCGCGAGGCGTTCAGCCTGGCCTTTGCGACCGTCGCGATCGTGATGGTCGTCGTGTCGCGCTTCGCAGGGACGTTCGTGTCGAGGTGGGGCGAGGCGGGCTGCGTTGCGCGAGGGGCGCTCACGATGATGACGGGTGCGATCGTGCTGGCCGTCTGTACGGTCCTGGCGACGCCGTCGTTCGCGACGTTCGTGATGCCGATGTGGCTGGTCGCGGTCGGTATCGTGCTGATGTCGTCGGTGTCCGCGAACGGCGCGCTGCGCGATTTCGGCGCTGCCGCCGGCAAGGCGGTTGCGCTCTACTACGCGGTGCAGGGCGTGATCGTCACCGGCGTGGGCACGCTCGCGACGCTGATCTTCGACGGTGCTACCGCGTGGCCGCTGGCGGCCTGCTGCTTCGGTATGGGCCTCGCGAGCTTCGTCGCGATCAAGGGGCTGACGCGTGCGACCGGTCGCGCGCGTGACGGGCGCGACAGCAGCGTCTCGTTCGACTGAGCATGCGCGCAGCGACGCGCTGTGGCGTCGGGCCGCGCGGCGCTTCGATGAAGTGGCGGGGCAGCGGGCCCCGCCATTGCCACCGCGTCAGGCCGGCGCGCGCTGCCCGAATGCCTGCCTGATACGCGCGAACAGCCCGTGTTGCTCGATCCATTCGGAATACGCACGATAGTCGGGATCGCGCATCAGGTGGCGCTCCTCCGTCTTCGCCCGCGCGTAGTAGATCAGGTTGACCGCGACGAGCCCCGCGCAGTGCATGAGCCCGACCTGCCAGCCGAGCGGCTCGACGAACGGCACCGACACCATCCAGTACGACAGGTTCTTCGTGATGTACGCCGGATGCTTCGTGAAGCGGTACGGGCCCGACGTGATGATCCCGCGGTTGGTGAGGTTCGAGAAACGCAGCCCGAACGAGATCGTGCACAGCGCGTAGGTGAGCAGCAGCAGGATGATCACCGAGCCCCAGATCACGCGCAGCGTCGGCGCCGACAGCAGCCAGGTGTCCCAGAACATCGAGCCCTGGTAGCGGATGTAGTTGTTCGAGAACAGCGACCAGAACGGCTGGTAGCACATCAGCGCGGCCACCCAGCCGAGCGTCGTTGGTTCGACGGTGCGCACGTGGCTGTCGAGGATGCGGAACGTGCACAGGTAGCCGACGGTGCCGAACATCAGGTCCATCGTGAACGACAGGTCGTACATGAACATGAACGTCGCGATCGTCATCGGCGCGTGCATCGCGTTCGCGAGCGACGCGCTCAGGTGATCGGCGTCCTTCGACAGATAGACGGTCATCAGCGGCAGGAAGAACGCCTTCACGCCCCAGCCGGCCAGCATCTCGCGCACCGGCTTCCAGCTCGCGGGCTGCTCGCGGCGGAACAGGAAGCGGCCCCACAGCAGGTACGCGTCGTCGGTCTCGCGCTGGTGGCGGTCCATCCACGCGAAGTAGAACGGCGCGGCGACGATCACGTACGGCGCGAGCGAGCGCAGCAACGACCAGAACGGCAGATAGAACGCGCCGTGGTATTCGGGCAGCAGCCAATAAATGATGCCGATGCCCGCGTAGACCGACGCGAGCGCGCCGAGCCGCGTCGCGACGCGCGCGATGCCGAGCGGCCGGACGGCCTGTCGCGACAGCCCCGCGCTCGGGCGCAGGTAGGCGCGCGAGATGAAGAGTTCGTGCAGCGCGATCGTGCCGATGATCGCAAGGCTCGCGATGACCGCGCGCGAGGCCGCGTCGAGACCGGGGTGGTCGCGCGTGATCCACAGCGCGAAGAGGCCTGCCGTGATGCCGAGCAGGCCGGCCCGCAACGGCGTGGCGGAACGGGGCGGGCGGTCCTGGACCGCGGCGATGCCGTCGATGGTGGAGTTCATGATCGAGTCCTCGTCGGGATGAGGGCCGGCGCCCCCGCTTGGCGGGTGACGCCGGCCGTCGGCCGGGCTATGTATGGATGCGCGCCCGGCCACTGGCCTGTCGTTCTGATACGTGATGCGTCGAACCTTACTTCTTGGTGCCGCCGCCCAGCAGTCCGCCGAGCAGGTTGGTCACCGGCGACAGCAGGTTGCCGCTGCCGCCCGCGCCGGCGCCGGTGGAGCCGCCGGTCAGGCCGGTCACCACGGAGCCGCCGCCGCCCGGCGTCGTCGCCGTGCCGCCTGCACCGCCAGTGGCACCCGCCGAACCGGACGGCGTCCCCAGCGCACCCGTGACCGTGCCGACCGGGCCGTTCGTCAGCACCCCGCCGAGCGTGCCCGACACGTTGCCGCCCGGCGTCGTGACGGTGCCGGTCAGGCTCGCGCCGAGCGGCGTCAGCGAGTTGACGAGGTTGGTGACCGGTGCGAGCAGAGCGCCGAGACCTGCGCCACCCGTGCCGCTGGTGCCGCCGGTCCCGCTCGTTCCGCCCGTGCCGCTGGTCCCGCCGGTGCCGCTCGAACCGATGCCGCCGAGTGCGCCCGTCACCGTCCCGAGCAGGCCGGTGATCGGCGCGAGCGGGCCGCCGCTGCTGGTGCCGCTGGTGCCGCCCGATCCGCTCGAGCTGCCGCCGCCGATGCCGCCCGTCAACGTGCCGAGCAGGCCGGTGATCGGGGCGAGCGGGTTGGTGCCGCTGCTGGAGCTGCTGCTGCCGCTGTACAGGAGACCGCCCGTCGAGGTCACCGTGTTGCCGAGCTGGTTGACACCGTCGCCGACCGGGTTGCCGGTCGCGCTGCCGACCTTCGTGCCGGCGAGGCCCAGGCCGCTGCCGAGCGTGCCGAGGAGGCCGCTGAGCGGTGCGCCGAGCAGCGTCGCGTTGCCGAGCGTTTGCGTGACGCCCGGCGTCGTGACGCCGCCGGTCAGCGTATTCGTGATCGGGTTGATCGCCTTGCCGAGCTGTGTATCGAGCTGCTGGACCGGCGAGCTGTTCAGTGCCGTGTTCAGCGCCGATGCGGTTGAATTGACCGCCGTGCCGACCGTGTTGACGAGACTGCCGACCAGCGTCGTCGCCGGTGCGAGCGGCGACAGCGGACCGGTGCCGAGGCTCGTCACGGCATTGCCGAGGTTGTTCACCGCACCACCGGCGCCGGTCAACAGGCCGGTGGTCGACGTGAGCGTCGGCCCGAGCGGGTTCGCTGACACGCCGATCGAGCCCAGGCCGGCCGCGATGCCGTTGCCGAGCGACTGCACGCCGTTGCCGAGGCTGCCGACCGCGTTGCCGACACTGGTGGCCGTCGTCGGGTTCGTGCCGGGGATCTGCACGCCGCCGATCTGAGCGCCGCCGTTCACGACCGTCGTGCCGAGCGCCGTCACGAGGTTGCCGGATTTCTGCAGGACGTTGCCGAGCGGGGTGACGCCGGTGCCGGAGCTGGAGGTGCCTGAGCTAGACGTACCAGAGCTGGAGGTGCCGGAGCTGGAGGTGCCGGAGCTGGAAGTACCGGAGCTGGAGGTGCCGGAGCTGGAAGTACCCGAGCTGGAAGTACCGGAGCTGGAAGTACCGGAGCTGGAAGTACCGGAGCTGGAAGTACCCGAGCTGGAAGTACCGGAGCTGGAAGTACCGGAGCTGGAGGTACCGGAGCTGGAGGTACCGGAGCTGGAGGTACCGGAGCTGGAGGTACCGGAGCTGGAGGTACCGGAGCTGGAGGTGCCCGAGCTGGAAGTACCGGAGCTGGAGGTACCGGAGCTGGAGGTGCCCGAACTGGAAGTACCCGAGCTGGAAGTACCGGAGCTGGAGGTACCGGAGCTGGAAGTACCGGAGCTGGAGGTACCGGAGCTGGAGGTGCCGGAGCTGGAAGTACCCGAGCTGGAGGTACCGGAGCTGGAGGTGCCGGAGCTGGAGGTGCCGGAGCTGGAGGTGCCGGAGCTGGAGGTGCCGGAGCTGGAAGTACCGGAGCTGGAAGTACCCGAGCTGGACGTACCGGAGCTAGACGTACCCGAGCTGGAAGTACCAGAACTGGAACTGCCCGACGTGCCGGACGACCCCGAAGTCCCGGAGCCCCCCGATGTACCCGAAGTCCCCGAACTGCCGCCCGTCCCGGACGTGCTCGGCTTGATGGTCGGCGGGGTCGTCGGTCCGTCGACCGAGCCGCAGCCGTACAGCGCGAGCAGCGATGAGACGGCCATCGTTACCGTCGTCTTCTTGAAGAGATTGTGCATGTTGCCCTCGACATTGGAAGTGTGTCCCAGGCCATCTCTGCAAATTCCGCGCCATGACAGGTTCCGTGAAACGGCATCGCGATTTGTTGCGGGAATTGGGAATATCGATGCGATTTAAACGCAATTAGAGCGGTTTCGCGCGACAGGCGCCCAAGGTGCGCCAACGTCGGAGCCGCGATGTTCCCGCCAGGCACCGTAACGCGCGACGGGATGTTACGTAGCGTTCGACCGCCCGTTACGCGAACGGCCGCGAACCGAGGGCCGCGTCTTTGACGAAATGCGCCGTCCCGCTGAACATGGCGCGAAATCCCCCGGTCGCCGGCGGCGCGGCAGCGGCCACGACTCCAACCATCAGGACACGGACATGAGCGAACAGGACAGGGAATACGGCAAGGCGCGGCGGATCGACGTGATGGGCCCGGCGTTCGTCGAGCGCGCGATGCGCGACCTCGACGGCTTTTCGCGTCCGCTGCAGAACTGGCTGAACGAGCACGCGTGGGGCAGCACTTGGCAGCGGGGCGGGATCGACCTGAAGACGCGCAGTCTGTGCACATGCGCGATGCTGGCGGCGCTTGGCCGCAGCACGGAACTGAAGGGTCACATTCGCGGCGCGCTCAACAACGGCGCGAGCCTCGTCGAGATCCGCGAGGTATTGCTGCACAGCGCGCTGTACGCCGGCGCGCCGGCCGCGGTCGAGGCGTTCCGCAGCGCGCGCGAGGTGATATCGGAGCTCGGGCTGTCGGTGCCCGACGACGAAGCCTGATTTCGCGCCGGCGCCGGCGGCACGGCACGGAATCAGGCCTTGTTACGCGGTCTCGGCTTACGCGATGCGTGCCGACGGCGCGGCCACCTCGGCCGGCGCGGCGGCGACTTCGAGCAGCCAGTCGGCGGTGGCTTCCGGAATCGTGACCGGCAGCATGTGCCCGCCCTCGACGACCTTCAGCCGCACGCGCGCCGATTTCTTCGCGAGCGCTTCGCCGTGCTCGCGCCAGTTCAGGATCGGATCGGCACGGCCGTACAGCACGTCGACCGGCAGCGCGAGGTCCGGGTAGCGGCGTTCCATCGCGGGCAGGTCGACCGGCGCCGACAGCAGGTCGGTCGCCGTCGCGTAAAACACGTGCGGGCGCATCCCGAGCAGCCCGCCGCCCTTGACCGGGAAGTCGCGCGGCACGTCTTCCGGCGCGAACACCTGGCGTACGGCCTTGCGGCCGGTCAGGATCGTCAGCGGAATCGCGAAGGTCCACGACACGAAGCGGCGCACCAGCGGCGACGGCAGCATCAGCGGCTTGAACGGCGCCGGCGGCTCGCTCTGCTCGTGCGACAGCGGCGCGATCAGCGCGAGGCGGCTCACGCGGTCCGCATGATTGAGGCCGACCGCGAGCGCGATCGCGCCGCCGAGCGAGTGGCCGACGAGCACCGGCTTGTCGAGCTTCAGCGCGTCGATGAACGCCGCGACGGTGCGGGCCTGCGCGAACACGTTCGCCTGCGAACCCGCGCCGCGGAGCGAGCGGCCGGCGCCCGGCCGGTCGATGAGGATCACGCGATGCTGCTGCGCGAGCCGCGCGAGCGGCAGGTACGCGAAATTGCGCAGTTGCCCCGCGAGCCCGTGGACGAACACGATCGGCGGGCCGTTGCCGTATTCGACGTAGTGGATGCGGTCGCCGCCGATGTCGACGAAGCGGCCTTCGGGCGGAAACGCGCGCGTCACGCGGCGGGCCACGTAACCGGTAAACAGCGCGAGCGCGGCGAGCGCCGCGACGACGCCGAGCAGCACGTTCTGGATCAGATGGAGCGTAGGGGTCATGTCGGCCTCAGCGGGTTTCGAGTGCGGGTTCGGCAACCGGCGCCGTGGCGGCCGGGCCGGCTTTCGCGCGGCGTTCGAACTGCATCGCCGAATCGGCGAGTCCGCTGAACTTCAGCGATGCGAGATCGAGCACGTAGTTCTGGTGGAATTTCCACGGCTTGCTGTGCCCCTGCTTCGGCAGGATGCCGGCCGCGCGCTGGATGTAGCCCGAGCTCAGGTTGACGGCCGGCACGTTGCCGAGATCGCCGGCGCCGAGCCGCGGCACGCATGTGTCGTAGCCGTTCGCGCGCATGTGGTTGAGCAGCCGGCACACGTAGCGCGCGATCAGCTCGGCCTTCAGCGTCCACGATGCATTCGTGTAGCCGAACGACGATGCGAGGTTCGGCACGTTGCTGTACATCATGCCCTTGTACGACACGGTATCCGGCAGGTCGACCGCGCGGCCGTCGACGGTGACGCGCGCGCCGCCGAGCATCTTCACCTTCAGCCCGGTCGCGGTGACGATCACGTCCGCGTCGAGCTGCTGGCCGCTCTTCAGCTTGAGGCCGGTCGGCGTGAAGCGCTCGATCTCGTCGGTGACGATCGACGCGCGGCCCGAGCGGATCGCCTTGAACAGGTCGCCGTTCGGCACGAGGCACACGCGCTGGTCCCACGGCATGTAGCGCGGCGTCAGGTGCTTCGCGACGTCGAAGCCGGGGCCGACCTGCTTGCTGGCCGCGCGGATGATGAACTGCTTCGTCCGGTCGGGCTTGCGGCGCGACACGTTGTACAGGTACATCGTCAGCAGCACGTTCTTCACCCGCACGAGCCGGTGTGCGAGCCGCGACGGCAGCACGCGGCGCAGCGCGTTCGCGATCTTGTCGCGCGCGGGCAGCGACACGATGTAGGTCGGCGAGCGCTGCAGCATCGTCACGTGCTGCGCGTCGGCCGCCATCGACGGCACCAGCGTGACGGCCGTCGCGCCGCTGCCGATCACGACCACGCGCCGGTTCGCGTACGACAGGTCCTTCGGCCAGTGCTGCGGATGCACGAGCTTGCCTTCGAACGTGTCCATCCCGGCCCAGTCGGGCAGGTAGCCGGCGTCGTAGTCGTAATAGCCGCTGCACATGAACAGGAAGCGGCAGGTGTACACGAGCGTGTCGGTCGCGCCGTCGCGCGTGCGCTCGATGCGCACCGTCCAGCGCGCGCGGTTCGAGTCCCAGTCGGCTGCGACCACCTTCTGGCCGTAGCGGATCGTCTTGTCGATGCCGTACGCGCGTGCGGTGTCTCGGATGTAGTCGAGGATCGTCTGGCCGTCCGAGATCGCCTTGTCGCTGTGCCACGGCCGGAAGCTGTAGCCGAGCGTGAACATGTCGGAATCCGAACGGACACCCGGATAGCGAAACAGGTCCCAGGTGCCGCCGATCGCGTCGCGCGCCTCGACGATCGCGACGCTCGCATACGGGCAGCGCTGCTTCAGGTGATAGGCCGCGCCGATGCCGGACAGGCCGGCGCCGACGATCAGCACGTCGAGGTCGTTACCGTCCTGGCGGGCGCCGGGGGCGGGCGGCGCGGCGCGCCGGTCGGTCGTCGTCGAGGTCATGCGGGGTCCTTGGTCGGCGTGGTCGGGAGCGCGGCCGGGGCATGCGCGCGTTCAAGGTTGCGGGCGCGGGCGCGGCGCACGTGGCGCAGCATCAGCCACTGGTAGCCGGCGCCGAGCAGGCGCGCGATCCGGTCGAGCCGGCGCGCGTCGGCGCCGACGAGCACGCGGCGCGCATTGCGCTCGACACCCGCGAGGATCTGACGTGCGGCGTCGTCGGCCGTCGTCGCGTTGATCAGGCGGTTTGCCTGGCGGCGATGGGTCGCTTCGTCCTGGCCCGTGAGCGCATGGATGCTGGTATCGACGCGGCTCGCGTCGACGATGCTCGTCGCGACGCCGCCCGGATGCACGCAGGTCGCGCTCACCGGCGCGCCGTCGAGTTCGAGCTCCATCCGCAGCGCCTCGGTGAAGCCGCGCACCGCGAACTTGGTCGCGTTGTACGCGCTTTGGGTGGGCATCGCGACGAGGCCGAACAGGCTCGACGTGTTGACGATGTGCCCGTCGCCCGACGCGCGCAGATGCGGCAGGAACGCCTGTGTGCCGTGCACGACGCCCCAGAAGTTGATGCCGACGATCCATTCGAGATCGGCGATGCGCGCGGTCTCGGCGCTGGCGGCCAGCGACACGCCCGCGTTGTTGAAGACCAGGTTGACCTTGCCGTGCTCGGCGCGCACGAAATCGGCCCACGCGAACACCGCGTCGCGGTCGGCGACGTCGAGCCGCCGCGTGCTCACACGCACGCCGTGCTGCGCGCAGGCGGCCGCCGTGCCGGCGAGCCCGACGTCGTTGACGTCGGCGAGTGCGACCTCGCAGCCGCGCCGCGCGAGCTCGACCGCGAGGCTGCGGCCCATGCCCGAACCGGCGCCGGTGATCGCGGCGACCTTGCCGGAAAACCCGTTCATCCGTCGTTCCTCCCGTTCCGCTTGCGCTGTACCGGCGGCGCATCTATTGTGGTGTTGTTCGTCACCACTTTAGTTTTCGGGTGTCCTGATGTCAAATAGCGGAATGGAGAAAGCACTCGAAACGGAAAAAACGGAAAAAAGGGGCCGGTCGTATGGTGGCGTGGCGCCCGAGGTGCGGGCCGCGGAGCGGCGTGACGCGCTGATTCGCGCGGCGACGCGCGTGTTCGGCACGGTCGGGTTCCGCAAGGCGACCGTGCGGTCGATCTGCCAGGAAGCGAAGCTGAACGATCGCTATTTTTATGCGGCGTTCGACAGCACCGAGGATTTGCTGCGCCACACCTATCTGCATCATGCGCAGCAGTTGCACGAAGCGGTCGCGCGGGCGGTGGCCGAGCGAGGCGGCGATTTGCACGAGAGCGTCGATGCGGGGCTCGCCGCATTCTTCGCGTTCCTGCGCGACCCGTGCGCCGCGCGCGTGCTGCTGCTCGAGGTGATGGGCGTGAGCGCGGACACCGACATGACCTACCAGCGCATGCTGATCGACTTCGGCAAGCTGATCACGGCGATCGGCGTGCCGCGCGAAGCGGTGACGCCGGCGGAGCGCACCGAGCAGCGGCTGATCGGGCTCGCGCTCGTCGGCGCGATGACGAACGTCGGCGCGGCGTGGCTGCTCACCGACTATCGCGATCCGGAGGCGCAGATGGTCGCGAGTTGCAGGAAGGTGCTGCTGGGGACGCTGCGGGAGATCGGGTAACCGGAAGGCATCGCGCTTTCGCAACGCCGGTTGAAAATGAAAAATGAAGCGATAGCGGCACAGCGCGCCTGGTGCCGTGTCGTTTTCCTGATTGATTTAATCGCCTGTTGCATAAATTAAAGGGCGGCGATTTTTTGTTGGAAAAACAAATTTAAATGAACTTCATTGTTTTCAATTCTGATTTCATGTGACGATGAATTGATGAAACCGATGTGGATGGAATTAAAAAGCGACGCAATGCGAATTTCAGTTCGCATTGCGCCGATCGTGGCGCGAACATCATCGCGCCCCAGGCACGCTTGATCTGTTGCCGTTGGCCGTCTAGACGCGGATCACCGGTGTGGTTCCCCACGAAATTTCGGCGGTTCGCATTTCAGACTCCTTGATTGAATAAAGCAGGGAATTGAAACGTTTCGGTAAACGCAAATCAGTGTATTGCTGGGAACAAGATTAGTAGAAAAACGGGAAATGCAATAACTGATTTTTGGAAAAATAAAGGGCGCATTCGTTTTGAATGAGAAAGCCCGTGGAAAGGATATTGGAGGTGAGTTAAAGGGACGGGATTGCAGGCGGGCATGCAGGGCGAGGCCGGCTATCCGGAATCAGCTGCTCGTGTGTTTCGCTCGCGCCGCACCCACCGGCGCCCCCGCCGTCTCCCCGATCCTCGCCTTCATCGCCTCGACGAACGCCCGCACCTTCGGCGAAGGCAGCCGCGTCGACGGATACACCGCGTGAATCCCGGCCGGCGCCGAGCGCCATGCGGGCAGCAGCCGCACGAGCCGGCCCGCCGCGACGTCGTCGGCGGTCGAGAAATCCGTCAGCAGCCCGAAGCCGCCGCCTGCGAGCACGATCGCGCGGCACGCGGTGGCGGTGTTCGACACGACCGGCGCGACGCAGCGCACGGAAGCGGTGTTGCCGTTCGCGTCTTCCAGTTTGACCGTATGCGCGTGCGGCAGCGACGACAGCATCACGAACGGCAGCGCGGCGATCGCATCCGGATCGTGCGGCCGCCCATGGCGCGCAACGAACGCGGGGCTCGCGACCAGCCATTTCTCGTACGTGCCGAGCTGCACCGCCCGATAGTTCGAATCGGCGAGGCGGCCGATGCGGATCGCGACGTCGAGGTTGTCCGCGACGAGATCGACCACGCGGTCGTTCGCGACGAGTTCGACATCGAGCCCCGGATGCCGGTCGCGCAAGGCGACGACGGCAGGCGCGACGACCAGCGCGCCGTAGTCGATCGGCACGCTCACGCGCAGCGTGCCGCGCAACGGCCCTGCGTCGGACGACACCGCATCGAGCGCGCTTTCGGCGGCGCGCACGATGTCGCGGCACGCGTCGTAGAACGCCCGCCCCGCATCGGTCACGCTCAGCCGCCGGGTGGTGCGCACCAGCAGGTTCGCGCCGACCTCGGATTCGAGGCGCTGCATGTGCATGCTGACGACCGTCTTCGCCAGGCCGAGCCGCTCGGCCGCGGCTGTCAGCGAGCCGGCGTCGACCACCGCGACGAAGATCGCCAGCCGGTTCAGGTTCACGTCGCGCAGATCAGCCATCGTCGATTGTCCTGTAGAAAAGGATAATGTTTCCGTGATTATCCGTCTTCTGGTGACGAACAGCGAGCGCTACGCTGCGGTTGTTCGTCGCCGATTCCCGGCGGCGCGAGATTCCGGAGCGTTTCCATGTCTGCCGCCAACAAGCCTGCTTCACCGATCCGCGTCTATTCGTTCCTGCTGTCCGGGCACGCGCATCGCGTGCGGTTGTTCCTGTCGCTGCTCGGCCTGCCGTCCGAGACCGTCGACGTCGATCTGGCCGCCGGCGCGCAGCGCGAACCGGCGTTTCTCGCGCTCAATCCGCTCGGGCAGGTGCCCGTGATCGACGATGGCGGCACGGTGATCGCCGATTCGAACGCGATCCTCGTCTACCTCGCGAAGCGCTACGGCGACGCGCACTGGCTGCCCGACGATCCGGCTGGCGCGGCGGTCGTGCAGCGCTGGCTGTCGTATGCGGCGGGGCCGATCGCATCGGGGCCGGCCGCCGCGCGGCTCGTGACCGTGTTCGGCGCGCAGCTCGACCCGGAGGCCGCCAAGCGCACGGCCGCGAAGGTGCTCGACGTGATCGACCGCGAACTGGCCGGCAAGCCGTTTGCCGCCGGCGCGCAGCCGACGATCGCCGATATCGCCGCGTATTCGTACATCGCGCACGCGCCGGAGGGCGGCGTGTCGCTCGAACCGTATCCGCACGTGCGTGCGTGGCTGGCGCGCATCGAGGCGCTGCCGGGCTTCGTCGCGATGCCGACGACGCGCGTGGGCCTGCTCGCCGCGTAATACCGACCGAATCCGAGCCTGCTCAGGGAGAACGCGATGAATGCCCCGACTGTCCCGACCGCCGTCGTACCGGGCTGGGAACTCGACACCGCGCCGTTTCACGCGGGCGAGCTCGCCGTGCAGCAGCGCGCGGGCGTGACGGAGGCCGCGGGTTCGGCCGGCCGGCGCGGGATCCGGCGCTTCATGCCGGACCAGCACCGGACGTTTTTCGCGCAACTGCCGTTCTTCGTGCTCGGCGGCGTCGATGCGCACGGCCAGCCGTGGGCGACGCTGCGGGCCGGCGCGCCGGGGTTCGTGACGTCGCCCGATGCGCGCACGCTGCGCATCGCGTCGCGCGCGCTGCCGGGCGATCCGTTGGCCGGCGCATGGCAGCCGGGTGCGCCGCTCGGCGGCCTCGGGATCGAATTCGATACGCGGCGGCGCAATCGCGTCAACGGCGTCGTGCGCGCGGTCGACGGTGACGCGCTGACGATCGCGGTCGAGCAGAGCTTCGGCAACTGTGCGAAGTACATCCAGGGGCGCAAGCCGACGTTCGCCGCACGGGAAGCCGATGCGTCCGCCGAGCCGGACGTGTCGGATGCGTTGAACGATGCGGATCGCGCGCTGCTGGCGCAGGCCGATACGTTCTTCGTCGCGAGCGCGAACACGTCGGCGGATGCGGGCGCCGCGCGCGGCGCGGACGTGTCGCATCGCGGCGGGATGCCGGGCTTCGTGCGCGTCGAAGATGCGCACACGCTGACGACGCCGGATTTCAGCGGCAACCGCTTCTTCAACACGCTCGGCAACCTGCAGCAAGATCCGCGCGCGGGGCTGCTGTTCGTCGATTTCGACCACGGCGACCTGCTGTATGTGGCCGCGCGCGCCGAGATCGTGTGGGACGGGCCGCTCGTCGCGTCGTTCGACGGCGCGCAGCGGGTCGTGCGGTTCCATGTGCGGGAAGTGCGGCGCACGCGCGCGGTGCTGCCGTTCCGGTGGTCGGCGGTCGAGCGTGCGCCGCAGTTCGCGGCGATGGCGGCGGGTGTGGGTGTCGGCGCAAACGCAGGCGCAGGCGCGGTGGTGGTGCCGTCCGCATCCTCACCCGAATCCGCATCGGCATTGCCGGCCGCATCGACGTCGGCACCCGCATGGCGCTCGCTGCGCATCGCGAAGATCGTCGAGGAAGCGCGTGCGATCCGCTCGTTCCATTTCGAACCGGTGGACGGCGGCGTGCTGCCCGCCTACGAAGCCGGGCAGCACCTGACGCTGCGCGTCGCGCTGCCGGGCAGCGATTCGCTGGCGATTCGCAGCTACACGCTCTCCGATGCACCGGGCGGTACGCATTACCGGATCACCGTGAAGCGCGAAGGGCGCGTCTCGGCGTGGCTGCACGATCATGCGCACGCTGGCATGACGCTCGACGCGCAGATGCCGCGCGGCCGCTTCACGTTCGATCTCGCGAGCCCGCGCCCGGCCGTGCTCGTGTCGGCCGGTATCGGCATCACGCCGATGGTCGCGATGCTGCGCCGCGCGCTGGCCGACGTTCAACCGTCGCGCCGCGTGGTGTTCGTGCACGGTGCACGTGAAGGGGCTGATCGACCGTTCGCCGAGGAACTGGCACGCGTCGCGGCCGTCGACGCGCGCTTGTCGCTCCACTGGTTCGACAGTCATCCTCACGAAGGCTCGGCAGCGCACGCCGGCCGCATCGACATCGCGCAACTGAAACGGATTCTTTCGTTCGACGATTACGATTTCTACCTGTGCGGACCGTCGGCGTTCATGCGCGACTTGTACGACGGATTGCGCGCGCTGAACGTGCCGGACGAACGCATCCGTTTCGAGGCATTCGGGCCGTCGAGCGTGGTACGCAGCGCGACGCGCACGTCCGCCACGCCGGCCGCGGCGAGCGTGCCGGTCGTCTTCCGGCGCACCGGCCGCGAAGCCGCGTGGACGCCCGCCGACGGCTCCTTGCTCGAATTCGCGGAAGGGCAGCGCGTGGACGTGCCGTCCGAATGCCGCTCCGGTTCATGCGGCACATGCGCGACGCGCGTGCTGTCCGGTGCGGTCGACTATGAACAGGCGCCCGATGCACCGGTCGAACCCGGTTGCGCGCTGCTGTGCGTCGCGCGGCCCGCACAAGGGTCGGAACCGCTCGTGCTCGACCGCTGACGCACCCATGCGACATGCCGCCGCAGACGGCCTGCTGCGCGAAAAGCGCGCACAACTGCTTCTTTTTTCGGATGCCGGTCGGATCGACGATAGCGTCAACCGATAGATGAAAGGAGCGCAATCATGAAACTGCTCGGCATGATCAAACTGGTCCTGTGGAGTTTCTTCGGCGTACGCAACAGCAAGGCGCACGCGACCGATCTCGCGAACGCCAACTTCACGATGCTGCCGTTCGTGGCGATCATCCTCGCGGTGCTCGTCGGCGCGGTCATCTACGGTGTCGTGCACCTGGTCGTCGATCCGACCGTAACGATGCAGGGGTTCTGACCGGACGGCCGACGAATCGCGAGCGGGCGAGCGTTCCCGCTCCGGTTTCCGGCCGTAAGACCGGCGCGCAACGGCGCCGGTCACTGAGGCGGGGGCGCACGACGCAAGTCACGCGTCCATCGGCGCCGTCGTCGTGTCGCGCGAATCGCGCTGTCCCCATTCCCGCCTTCCCCGCCTTCCGTTTCGCCCGATTCCAGGTCGGTCAGCCCCGCCCGGGGTAAAATGCGCGCCGCGCCGCGATGTCGCGCGCGACGGGCATGCCGCCGTTCCAGCGAACGGTGCGCGCAAGTGCGTCGCGCCCGCACCGAGGCGTTCGAAGCGTCCCCCCGCACGACAAGACCGCGCGATGCAGCCGGCCACCCGACACGCCCCCGACGAACCCGTCGACGGTCGCGTCGGTTCCCGGTGCATCACCTGAATCCGATGTCCCATCCTGCGTCTTCCCGACCGAGCGGCCCGCTTGCGTGCCGTATCGTCCGGTTCGTCTGATGAATGTCGCGCACGGGCACGTTTCGCAGCTTCGTAACGGGTTTCGACAGGGTCGAGTGGCGAGTTTTCCATCCAGAACAATGACGGTGAATAGAACAACAGCGTCGCCCGCACGGCGGCGGCGCGCGAAAGTCGGGCTTGGCGTCGGTCTCGGCATCACGCTTTTCGCGGCCCAGGCCGCCGCGGCGCAGGGCGACACGCCGGCGCCGGACGCCGACGCAGCCGGCAGCGCGACGCTGCCGACGATCACGGTGAGCGGCGAGCGCGGCAACGCGCTGCGCGTACGCAACGCGTCGGTCGCGGGGCTCGACGACACGCCGCTGCGCGACACGCCGGCGTCGGTGAGCGTCGTCACGCGTGCGCAGCTCGACGACCAGCAGGCGAAGCGGTTGAGCGACGTCGTGCGCAACGACGCGTCGGTCGTCAACGACTATGCGCCGGTCGGGTATTTCGAAGGCTTTGCGATCCGCGGCTTTCCGGTCGATCTCGCGAGCGCGATCCGGATCGACGGGCTCACGGTATCCGGCGAGCAGAACGTGCCGCTCGAGAACAAGGAGCGCGTCGAGATCCTGAAGGGGCTTGCCGGCATCGACAGCGGCGTCGTCGCGCCGGGCGGCGTGATCAACTTCGTGACGAAGCGCTCGGCGAACGTCGCGAGCGTGACGGGCGGCGTCGACAGCCGCGGCTCGACGTCGGCGGCCGTCGATCTCGGCCGCCGCTTCGGCCCCGACAATCAGTTCGGCTTCCGGATCAATGCCGCGAAGGAGAACATGCACTCTTACATCGACGGCACGAACGGACGGCGTACGTTCGGCTCGATCGCCGCCGACTGGGACATCAGCCCGCGTGCGAGCCTGCAGCTCAACGCCGAATTCCAGCAGTGGATCCAGCGTTCCGCACCCGGCTATCAGCTGCTCGGCGGCACCGTCGTGCCTTCGGTCAAGACGACGTCGAAGGCGCTCGGCACGCAACCGTGGGCGAAACCGCTGACGACTGACGCGCTGAACCTGAATGCGCGCTTCGACTACCAGTTCAACGACGACTGGAAGGCCTATATCGCCGCCGGCCGCAGCCGCACGATGATCGACGACAACAGCGCGTTCGCGTACGGCTGCTCGTATGCGGCGAGCTGCACGGCCGGCGCGACGTCGCCGTTCTTCTTCGGCGCGAACGGCGACTACGACGTCTACGACTTCCGCAGCCCCGGCGAATATCGTCGCAACGACGACCTGCGTGCGGTCACGACCGGCAAGTTCGCGACAGGCCCGCTGCGGCACGAGCTGACGCTCGGCGTGAGCGTGCAGCGTCGCGTCGTGAGCATGGCCGACGCCGTGTACGACTACGTGGGCAGCGAGAACATCTACGGGCCCGACACGACGTTCTCTCCGTCGCCGAATTCGCCCGGCCCGTCGTATCCGCGCCTCGATGCGTGGCAGTACGGCGTGTTCGGGCTCGACCGCATCAGCATCGGCGAACACTGGCAGGTGCTCGCGGGCGGCAAGGAGGTGCTGTTGCGCCAGCGCAGCTGGAGCAGCCTCGACGGCGACGCGACGCATACCGACCGCTCGGTGTTCCTGCCGCAAGTGGCGCTCGTCTACAAGCCGGTGAACGTGCTGTCGCTATACGCGTCGTACAGCAAGGCGCTGTCGCTCGGCGACCAGGCGCCGGTGCGCGCGACCAACGCGTATGCGTTCCTGCCGCCGGTCGAATCGCACCAGTTCGAGGTCGGCGCAAAATACGACTGGCTCGACCGGCTGAGCCTCACGGCCGCCGTGTTCTCGATCAGCAAGCCGTTCCAGTTTGCCGACCCGGACGCATCGGGCACAAGTTACACGTTCGTGCAGCGCGGCACGCAGCGGCACCAGGGGATCGAGCTCGGCGCAGCCGGGCGTGTGACCGAGCGCCTGGGGCTGACGGCCAGCGTCGCGGCGATTCGCGCCCGTGCGTATGATTCGGGGTCGCCGGCGTACGAAGGGCACCAGATCATCAACGTGCCGGCGCTGCGCGCATCGCTGTATGCGGATTACGCTGTGCCGGGCGTCGCGGGGCTGAACGTGCTGGGCGGCGTCGAGTACAGCGCGGCCCGCAATGCGAACGAGGAGGGCACCGCGCGCGTGCCGTCGTGGTTCGTGTTCAATCTCGGCGCACGCTATACGACGAAGATCGGCGGCCATCGCACGGTGCTGCGCGTGTCGGTCGACAACCTGTTCAACAAGTTCTACTGGCGCGACGCGGGCGAGCAGCAGGGCGATGCGTACCTGTTCCCGGGTGCGCCGCGCACCGCGCGCGTGTCGTTGACCTATGATTTCTGACCGTCCGGAACCGGCCGCGTGATGCGCGGCCCCGGCAGCCAACCTGGAGAGCACAGACGATGTCCCCACTCGAAATCGCCGGCGTGATCGTCAGCGCGCTCGCGATCTGGCTGACCGCGAAGCGGCGCATGCTGTGCTGGCCGGTCGGGCTCGTGTCGGTCGCGCTGTACGGCTGGATCTTCTTCGACGCGAAGCTGTACTCGGACATGCTGTTGCAGGGCGCGTTCGCAGTGCTGCAGGTGTACGGCTGGCAGCGCTGGCTCGCCCAGCGGGCGAGCGAAGCCGACGGCAGCGCGGCGCCGGCCGGCGACGTCGCGCCCGTCACGGGCGTGCGGCCGATGCAGATGCTGCCCGACCTGATCGCGGCCGTCGTCGGCAGTGCGTTGCTCGGCGGCATGATGGCGCGCTGGACCGATGCGGCGCTGCCGTTCGTCGATGCATCGCTGACCGCGTTCAGCCTCGTCGCGCAATACTGGACCGCGCGGCGCTACATCGCGTCGTGGGGGCTGTGGATCGTCGTGAACGTCGTGTACGTCGGGATGTTCGTGTTCAAGGAACTGTATCTGACGGCCGGGCTCTATGCGCTGTTCATCGGGCTGGCCGTCGTCGGCTGGCGCGACTGGAGCCGCACGGCCGCGGCGTTGCGCGCGGCGGCCGGCGGTGTGCCGGCAATCGGCGGCGGCGCGCGCTGATCCACGCGCCGATTCGGATTCAACTACGGAGCAACGTCGTTCATGTCATTCCCCCTCGAGCCGGACGGATCCCTGTCGCGTGACGTCGCGCCGCCGCAATTCGGTGTGGACGGCGAGCAGGCCGAGCGCGACTGGCCGCTGATGACGCACGACGAGGTGGCGGCGGTGCTCGCACGGATCGACGGCGCCGGCGAGCCGGCGCGGCTCACATGGCACAGCCCGCGGCAGTTCGCGGCGGCCGTGCTGGTGCAGATGACGGACGGGCGCGGGCTGTTCGTCAAGCGTCATCACGTGAGCCTGCGCGACGTCGAAGGGCTCGAGGAAGAGCATCGCTTCATCGCGCATCTGCGCGAGCGCGGGATGCCCGTGGTGGACATTCTTGCAGATCGCGACGGTGCGACCGCGTTCGCATCCGGAGACTGGACCTACGAAGTGCACGTACGGGCGCCCGGCGTCGACCCGTATCGCGGCGTGATGTCGTGGCAGCCTTTCACGCATGCTTCGCACGCATACGCGGCCGGCCGCGCGCTGGCCGAGCTGCATCGCGCGTCGGCCGGCTACGATGCACCGGCGCGGCCCGTGCGGACGCTGCTGTCGAGCTTTCGCGTGCTGTCGTCCGCCGATCTGGCGGACGCGCTCGAACGCTGGGTCGACGCGCAGCCGCTGCTCGTGCGTGCGCTCGGTGCGCGTGACTGGCGCGGCGACGTGGCCGACGCGATCGGCCCGTATCACGCACGTCTCGTGCCTTTGCTGCCCGCGCTTACCCCGTTGTGGACACATGGTGACTGGCATGCGTCGAACCTGCTGTGGACCGAGGCGGGGCCCGGCGCGCAGGTGCGGACCGTGCTCGATTTCGGGCTGTCGGATCGTACCTGCGCGGTGATGGACCTCGCGCTCGCGATCGAGCGCAATACGGTCGACTGGATGGCGCCGGCCGATGCGCGCCGCGTCGAGTATGCGCAGATCGATGCGCTGCTCGACGGGTACGAATCGATCGAACCGCTGAGCGACGAAGCCTACGCGGCGCTGGTCGCGCTGCTGCCGATCGTGCATACGGAGTTCGCGCTGTCGGAGGTCGCTTATTTCGGCTGCATCATCGATGCGCCAGCCATCGTCGACATCGCGTACGACGGCTACCTGATCGGCCACGCGCGCTGGTTCGGCGAGCGCGATGGACGGCAATTGCTTGATTGGCTCGTCGAGCGGCGGCGGGTGAAGCAAGGGGCTGTTTGATTCGCCGGCGGGGAATCGCCGCGCACGTGTGCCGATTCTCCGTGTCACCGTCATCCTCCGTGCGGCCGTCGCGCCGCACGTTCATCGAATCCACCTGATCGTCGAAGCGGGGCATGGTACTCGCAGGGCGCCGCACGCGCGCACGCGGCCGCCCCCAACATGACGGAAATATCATCTTCGCCTCATGTTCGCACTGCGGCCGGACCGTAGCATCGATCGCGAACCGTTACCGCAGAACCGAACATGCTCAAGCTCAACCTCGCCGTGGCCATCGTCTTCGCGATGGCCGCGACGGCGCATGCGCAGCCGTCGCTATCGCCGGCGCCGGCCGCCTCCGGCAGCGCCGCGCCGATCGGCGCACCGCCCCCCGACGCTTCCCCTTCCAACGCGTTGACGCTTGCCGATGCGCTATCGGTCGCGGCCCGGAACAATCCGGCGCTGCGCGGCGCGCGCGCTGACGTCGATGCGTCGGCCGGTGCGCTGATGCAGGCCGGTGCGCGGCCCAATCCCGAAGTGTCGTTCCTGCAGGAAGGGTTTCGTCGCGTCGAACGCACGTCGACCGCGCTGATCAACCAGACGATCGAACTCGGCGGCAAGCGCAGTGCGCGGCTCGATGTCGCGTCGTACGGCAGGCAAGCGGCCAATGCATCGCTCGACGAGCAGGGCGCCATCGTGCGCGCCGACGTGATCGCCGCGTTCTACGGGCTGCTCGCCGCGCAGCGCCAGCTTCAGGTGACCGAGGAATCGGCCGCGATCGCCGCGCGCTCCGCGGATCTCGCGAGCCGCCGGGCACAGGCCGGCAAGGTGTCGCCGGTCGAGGCGACCAAGGCGCACGTGGCGGCGGCCGGCGTGCAGATCGAAGTCGTGACCGCGCGCGGCCGTGTCGAGGTCGCACGCGAGAAGCTGAACGCGGTGATGGGCGAGGCACGCGACGGCCGGCTGGCGGTACAGGGCGACCTCGAAGCCGTGCCGCCGGTCGAGCCGCTGTCCGCGCTGACCGCGCAGCTCGATGATGCGCCGCTTGCGCGGATCGCGCGCGCCGAGATGCTGCGCTCGAACGCGGCCGTGTCGCTCGAACGCGCGCGGCGCATTCCGGACGTGACGATCAGCGCGGGCGTGAAGCGCGTGACCACGGGCGGCGTACCGGACAACCAGGCGGTGGTCGGCGTGTCGATCCCGATTCCGCTGTTCAACACGAACAAGGGCGCGCTGCTCGAGGCGACGCACAAGGCCGAACGCGCGAATGCCGATCTCGATCGCGAACGCACGCGCCTGCGGCTGGACCTCACGCAGGCGTACGCGAATTTCGAAGCCGCCGCGCAGGAAGCGCAGCGGCTGAAGGCCGACATCCTGCCGGCCGCGCGCCTCGCACTCGACGCGATGTCGCGCGGCTACGAGCTCGGGAAGTTCAGCTTCCTCGACGTGCTCGATGCGCAGCGCACGCTGTTCCAGGGCCAGTCGCAATACGTGCGTGCGCTCGCCGATGCCCATACGGCCCGCGCCGACATCGGCCGGCTTGTTGGTACGCCGCTCGCGTCGCTTGCACCGGTCGCGCACTAGCGCGACGGACGCCTCTTTTACCTGAAGGATCACCATGTCACGCAGCAGAATCCTGATCATCGCGGCGGTCGTGCTCGGCAGTGCCGGGATCGTCATCGGCGCGCTCGGCGTCACGCGCAACAGCGGCGGCAACGGCGCGCCCGCATCGGCGGCTGCCGAAGCCGCTTCGTCCGCCGAAGCCGCCGGCGAGCGCGGCGGCGTCGTGCTCAAGCGCGGCAAGCTGTCCGTCGAAATCGTGATGACGGAGAAGCCCGGCGATGCGCGCCTCATCGTCTATCCGTTCGTCGACGGCAAGCCGGCCGACAAGGGCGTCACCGTGTCCGGCACGCTGGTCCGTTACGACCGCACGCACGAGCCGTTGCGTTTCGACGCGGCCGGCCAGAAGTTCGTATCCGCGCAGTCGATCGGCAAGCCGCACGTGTTCGACGCGACGATCGACGTGAAGGCGGGCAATGAATCGGCATCGTTCCCGTTTGCGCGCGCCGACGGCGCGATCGCGCTGACCGACGCGCAGCTGGCGACCTCGAAGATCACGCTCGCGAAGGCCGGCCCCGCGCAGATCGCGACACCGTTCCAGCTCCCCGGCGAGATCAAGTTCAACGAGGATCGCACCGCGCACGTGGTGCCGCGCGTGGCCGGCATCGTCGAGCAGGTGTCGGTGTCGCTCGGGCAGAACGTTGCGAAGGGGCAGGTGCTGGCCGTGATCGCGAGCACCGATCTCGCCGACCGGCGCAGCGAGCTGCTGACGGCCGAGCGCCGGCTGTCGGGCGCCCGCGCGACCTACGAGCGCGAACGCACGCTTTGGCAGGAGCGTATCTCGGCCGAGCAGGACTACCAGCAGGCGCAGGTGCAGTTGCGTGAAGCCGAGATCGCCGTGCAGAACGCGCGGCAGAAGCTCGCTGCGCTGAATGCGCCGGTCGGTGCGGGCGCGCTGAACCGCTATGAACTGCGCGCGCCGTTCGCGGGCACGATCGTCGAGAAGCACGCGACGCCGGGCGAAGCGATCGCCGCCGACGCCAGCATGTTCGTGATCTCCGACCTGTCGACGGTATGGGCCGAGATGGCCGTGCCGGCGCAACGGTTGAACGACGTGCGCGTCGGTCGCGATGCGACCGTCATCGCGACCGCGTTCGAATCGCGTTCGAGCGGCCCGATCGCGTACGTGGGATCGCTGCTCGGCGAGCAGACGCGCACCGCGCCGGCGCGCGTCGTGCTGCCGAACCCGGACGGCGTGTGGCGGCCCGGGATGTTCGTGAACGTGTCGGTCGACGCGGGCAAGCAGGGCGTGCCGCTCGCGGTCGCGAGCGACGCGCTGCAGGACGTCGACGGCGCACCGTCCGTCTTCGTACGCTCGTCGAAGGGTTTCGTCGCCCAGGCCGTCGAAACGGGCCGGCGCGACGAACGGGCGACCGAAGTGCTGAAGGGGCTCAAGCCGGGCCAGGAATACGCGGCGTCGAACAGCTTCGTGCTGAAGGCCGAACTCGGCAAGGGGAGCGCGGAGCATGAATGAGCGTTATGTGTGCGCCGTTGCACGACTCGCGGCCCGCTATGCGGCCCGCTTTCCGGCCCGCCGGGTGACCGGCCGGGCGGCCCGTCCGTCGAGGGTGACCGTGCCCCGCTTCAAGGAATCCCGTCATGTTTGAGCGCCTGATCCGCTTTGCGATTGCACACCGCTGGCTCGTGATGCTGGCGATCGCGGCCGTGGCCGCGCTGGGCGTGTTCAGCTACCAGAAACTGCCGATCGACGCGGTGCCCGACATCACCAACGTGCAGGTCCAGATCAACACGGCCGCACCCGGCTACTCGCCGCTGGAGGCCGAGCAGCGCATCACCTATCCGGTCGAGACCGTGATGGCCGGCCTGCCGGGCCTCGAGCAGACGCGCTCGATTTCGCGCTACGGGCTGTCGCAGGTCACGGTGATCTTCAAGGACGGCACCGACATCTATTTCGCGCGGCAGCTCGTCAACGAGCGCATCCAGGAAGCGAAAGACAAGCTGCCGGCCGGTATCACGCCCGCCATGGGGCCGACGTCGACGGGCCTCGGCGAGATCTACCTGTGGACCGTCGAAGCCGACGCCAATGCGCGCAAGCCCGACGGCACGCGCTATACGGCGGCCGACCTGCGCGAACTGCAGGACTGGGTCGTCCGGCCGCAGCTCCGCAACGTGCGCGGCGTGACCGAGGTCAACTCGATCGGCGGCTACGTGAAGGAATACCGTGTCGCGCCGAACCCGGCGAAGCTGATGTCGTACGGGCTGACGCTCGCCGACGTCGTGCGCGCGCTGGAGCGCAACAACGACAACGTCGGCGCCGGCTACATCGAGAAGCGCGGCGAGCAGTATCTGGTGCGCGTGCCGGGCCAGGCGCGCACCGTCGACGATATCGCCAGCATCGTGCTGACCAACGTCGGCGGCGTGCCGGTGCGGATGAAGGACGTCGGGCTGGTCGACATCGGCCGCGAGCTGCGTACCGGCGCGGCGACGTCGAACGGCGAGGAGGTCGTGCTCGGCACGGTCTTCATGCTGATGGGCGAGAACAGCCGCACGGTCGCGAAGGCCGTCGCCGCGAAGATGGAGGACGTCAACCGCACGCTGCCGCCCGGCGTGAAGGCGATTCCCGTATACGACCGCACGGTGCTCGTCGAGAAGGCCGTCACGACAGTGAAGAAGAACCTGCTCGAAGGCGCGATCCTCGTGATCGCCGTGCTGTTCCTGTTCCTCGGCAACATGCGCGCGGCGCTGATCACCGCGCTCGTGATCCCGCTGTCGATGCTGATGACCTTCACCGGCATGGTGAACGCGAAGGTGAGCGCGAACCTGATGAGCCTCGGTGCGCTCGACTTCGGGATCATCGTCGACGGCGCGGTGGTGATCGTCGAGAACTGCGTGAGGCGGCTCGCGCATGCGCAGGCCGCCGCAGGCCGGCCGCTGACACGCGACGAGCGCTTTGCGGAAGTGTTCGGCGCGTCGCAGGAAGCGCGTCGCGCGCTGATCTTCGGGCAACTGATCATCATGGTCGTGTACCTGCCGATCTTTGCGCTGACGGGTGTCGAAGGCAAGATGTTCCACCCGATGGCCATTACCGTCGTGATGGCGCTCGCGGCCGCGATGGTGTTGACCGTCACGTTCATTCCGGCGGCCGTCGCGCTGTTCATCGGCGAGCGTGTCGAGGAGAAGGAGAACCGGCTGATGGGCTGGGCGCGGCGCGCGTACGAGCCGGCGCTCGCCGCATTCATGACGCGCCCGGCGCGCGTGATGATCGGCGCGGGCGTGATCGTGCTGGCCACGCTCGGGCTGGCCACGCGGCTCGGCAGCGAGTTCATCCCGAGCCTCAACGAAGGTGACCTGGCCGTTGCCGCATTGCGGATTCCCGGCACGAGCCTGTCGCAGTCGGTCGAGATGCAGAAGTCGATCGAGAAGACGCTGAAGGCGCGCTTCCCCGAGATCGAGCGCGTGTTCGCGCGCACTGGCACGGCCGAGATCGCGGCCGACCCGATGCCGCCGAACCTGTCGGACGGCTACATCATGCTGAAGCCGGCCGACCAGTGGCCCGACCCGAAGAAGCCGCGCGACCAGCTCGTGCGCGAGATCGAGGCAGCGCTGGCCGAGCTGCCGGGCAATGCGTACGAGTTCTCGCAGCCGATCCAGCTGCGTTTCAACGAACTGATCTCGGGCGTGCGCAGCGACGTCGCCGTGAAGATCTTCGGTGACGACATGGCCGTGCTGAACCAGACCGGCGAGCAGATCGCGGCCGCGCTGCAGAAGGTGCCGGGCGCGTCCGAAGTGAAGGTCGAGCAGACCACCGGCCTGCCGGTGCTGACCGTCAACCTCGATCGCGACAAGCTCGCACGCTACGGCGTGAGCGTGGCCGACCTGCAGGACTCGGTGGCCGCGGCCGTCGGCGGGCAGAAGGCCGGCACGCTGTTCCAGGGCGACCGCCGCTTCGACATCGTCGTGCGGCTGCCCGACGAGCTGCGCTCGGACATCGAGGCGATCAAGCGGCTGCCGATCGCGCTGCCCGCACCGGCGGCCGGCGCCAGCGCGCCGCTTGCGGCGGCGCCGTACGTGCCGCTCGCGGAACTGGCGACGATCGACGTCGCGCCGGGCCCGAACCAGATCAGCCGCGAGGACGGCAAGCGGCGGGTGGTCGTCAGCGCGAACGTGCGCGGGCGCGACGTCGGCTCGTTCGTCGCCGACGCGCGCGAGCAACTGCAGCAGGACGTGCGCGTGCCGGCCGGCTACTGGATGTCGTGGGGCGGGCAGTTCGAGCAGCTGCAAAGCGCGAGCGAGCGCCTGAAGCTGGTCGTGCCGCTCGCGCTGTTCATGGTGTTCGTGCTGCTGTTCGTGATGTTCAACAACGTGAAGGACGGGCTGCTCGTGTTCACCGGTATTCCGTTCGCGCTGAGCGGCGGCGTCGTGTCGCTGTGGCTGCGCGGGATTCCGCTGTCGATCACGGCGGCGGTCGGCTTCATCGCGCTATCGGGCGTGGCCGTGCTCAACGGGCTCGTGATGATCTCGTTCATCCGCAACCTGCGCGACGAAGGGATGCCGCTCGAGGCCGCCGTGCGCGAAGGCGCGCTCACGCGGCTGCGGCCGGTGCTGATGACCGCGCTCGTCGCGTCGCTGGGCTTCTTGCCGATGGCGTTCGCGACCGGCACCGGCGCCGAGGTGCAGCGCCCGCTCGCGACGGTCGTGATCGGCGGTATCCTGTCGTCCACGGCGCTGACGCTGCTGGTGCTGCCGGTGCTGTACCGCGTGAGCCATGCGGTGTCGTGGCGCGCGGCGTTGCGCGGCGGCTTCGGCTCGGGCGTGCTGCGCCGGCTGGGTTTCTTCAAGGGTAATGCGTGATGCGAATTCTGATTGTCGAAGATGAACCGAAGACGGGCGCGTACCTGCGCAAGGGGCTGACGGAAGCCGGCTATGTCGTCGACTGGGTCGAGGACGGCATCACGGGCCAGCATCAGGCCGAGACCGAGGAGTACGACCTGCTCGTGCTCGACGTGATGCTGCCCGGGCAGGACGGCTGGACGCTGCTGCAGAACCTGCGGCGCAGCAAGTCGACGCCCGTGCTGTTCCTGACCGCGCGCGACGACGTCGGCGATCGCGTGAAGGGGCTCGAACTCGGCGCCGACGACTATCTCGCGAAGCCGTTCGATTTCGTCGAGCTGACCGCGCGCATCAAGTCGATCCTGCGGCGCGGCCAGCCGCGCGATTCGAACACGCTGCGCGTGGCCGACCTCGAACTCGACCTCACGCGCCGCAAGGCCACCCGGCAGGGCGACACGATCCTGCTGACCGCGAAGGAGTTCGCGCTGCTGTGGCTGCTGATGCGCCGCGAGGGCGAGATCCTGCCGCGCGCGACGATCGCGTCGCAGGTGTGGGACATGAATTTCAACAGCGACACGAACGTCGTCGATTCGGCGATCCGGCGCCTGCGCTCGAAGATCGACGACGCGTACGACCCGAAGCTGATCCACACCGTGCGCGGCATGGGCTACGTGCTCGAGGCGCGCGGCGGCAGCGCGGCATGATCGCGCGCCTGCTGCCGCGCACGCTGCGCGGACGCCTGACCGCGCTGATCATCCTGTCGACGTCGGTGATCCTCGCGTCGAGCGGCGTCGCGCTGTACGAGGCGCTGAGCAATCGCGTCGACGCGACGGCGGCCGAGCAGATGGCGGGCATATCCGCCGCGTTGGGTGCACATCTGGCCGAAGCGCGCTCGACGGCCGACGTCGCGCGGAACACCGACATCTGGATCGACCAGTTGCATGGTCATCCGAACATGGATCTCGCGATCTTCGATGCCACGGGGATGCGCCTGGTCGGCACGCCCGGCTTCCGCCTCGTTACGCCCCTGATGTCGCTGGATGCAGGGCGCGTGCCGGTGGGCGTCGCGCCGCCCGGCGCGCGGCACCAGTATCTGGTGACGAATGTGCCGCTTGCCGGTGCAGGTGCGCCCGTGGTGCGCGTCGTGGTGCAGTACGACCGCAGCGCCGACGTGCTGCTGCTGCGCACGCACGCTTATACGATCGTCGTGATCGAGGTGTTCGGCGTGGTGCTCGCGGCCGCGATCGCATACGGCATCGCGGCGCTCGGGCTGAGCCCGCTGCGGCGGTTCGCGGCGCGCGCCGAACAGATGTCGACCAGCCGGCTCGCCCATCCGCTGCCGGCGCTCGATACGGCCGGCGAGCTGAAGGAGCTCGAGCACGCGTTCAACGGCATGCTCGAGCGGCTGAACGAATCGTTCACGCGGCTGAGCCAGTTCTCGTCGAATCTCGCGCACGACATGCGCACGCCGCTCACGAACCTGCAGGCCGCCGCGCAGGTCGTGCTGTCGCAGCCGCGCAGCGCAGATGAATACCGGAACGTGATCGAGTCGAGCATCGATGAATACCAGCGGTTGTCGCGCATGATCGAGGACATGCTGTTCCTGGCGCGTTCGGAACAGGCCGGCACGTCGATCAGCGTGCGGCGCCTGGATGCGTCGGAAGAGGCGGGGCGCGTCGCGGGCTACTACGAGCCGCTTGCGGAGGATGCCGGCGTGACGGTGAAGGTCGACGGCCATGCGTGGGTCGATGCGGATCTGACGCTGTACCAGCGTGCGCTGAGCAACCTGCTGTCGAATGCGCTGGCCTACGCGCCGCGCGGCAGCGTCGTGACGATCGATTGCGTGGAGCAGGGCGGTGCGACGACGATCGCCGTGTCGGATACGGGGCCCGGCATCCAGGCCCAGCATGTCGGAAGGATTTTCGAGCGCTTCTATCGCGTCGATCCGTCTCGGCACAATTCGGCGCAAGGGACGGGGTTGGGGCTCGCGATCGTCCGGTCGATCATGGACAATCACGGCGGCGAATGTGGCGTCGACAGCGACCCGGGCCGGCGCACGACGTTCTGGCTGCGCTTTCCGCGGCGGCCGGCCGAGCTGAACCAGCCGGCGGCCATCCATACCTGACACCGTCGGCGGGCACGCCCGCGCGTTCGCCATGAGGCGGCCGCGCGCGGCGCGCTGCCCGTGGTCGTATGACCGAGCGTCATTTCTGCGCGGTCAGGTTGTCGTGGTTGTCGGTCTGCGGCTTCTTCTCGCCGCCATGCACCGAAATCCCATGCAGTTCCTTGTTGCGTGCGACGAGTTCGCCGGTCGGCGGGTACTGCGTCTTGCTCACCGGCACGACGCCGTCGTGCTGCGCCTGCTTCAGTTCATTGACGACCTGCGTGCGGGTCTTGCCCTGCGTTTGCGTCTGCGCGAATGCGCCCTGCGTGGCCATGCCGAGCGACAGCGTGGCGGTGACGAACAGTGCGGCGAGTTTTGCGGTTTTCATCGAGTGCTCTCCTTGATCAGGGCCGCCGGGTGGCGAACCATGGACCCAGTATGCGAAAGCAGCCGTGCGTGATCGTGATCGCGAGATGAAAAATGCGTCAGATTGCGTGATGAGGAGAGGCGCCGTTCGGACGCGACCGGCATGACGCATTCGTCATGTTCGCGTCATGGGTGCGATGAGCGGGAAGCGGAACATGAAGTCTGCCGATGGCCGACGTGGCTGGCGGCATTCACGCCGTTCGCGACAGCAGCATGGAAAGCGGGCGGCCCTGTTCTGACTTTCACACCGGACCGAAAAGTGCCTCGTCCCGCCATCCGCCTAGCCTTGATCGCAGTCCTGATCGTCCCGTTGTTCGCGGGCTGCGCATCGACACGTTCCGGCACCACGCAAACCGCGCAGATCGCGCCCGCCACGGCGAAAAAGCCGGTGCCGGCCGAGCTCATGCCCGGCGAGCAGATCGACTACGCCGGGCATCGCTGCGGCAATCCGAACCTGTATGTGAAGACGCATACGTGCCTGTTTCCGCGGCGAAATTCGACGCCCTGATCACCGGGGGCGCGGCCCAAAAAAAGGCCCGGCACTCGACGTGTCCGGGCCCAACGCGTGACGTGCCGTGCGGCAGCGACCCGCTTGCGTGGTCTGGAACGGGCGCTGCCCGTTACGTTTCCGATCGTAGCGATGCGACGCTTCGCGAACCTGATCGGAACATGAAATTTTTGTCACGCGGCGTGCGTCATGTCGCCGTGATCAGAACCGGTGGCGCAACCCGAGATTGACGATGCCCTGTGTGCGCGTTCCGCCATAGCCATACGAGCCGATCGACGCCTGCGCCGTTTGCGTGCCGCCGTCGAGCGTGCGCTGTTCGCCGTTCGCGTGTGACGAAACCGTCATGCTGCGATCACGATTCCGCACCGCCGCCGGCTCAAAGTGAACGCTCCTGTCACGGCTTTCCAGCAAGGAGCGAACCACATGAACATTCCGCGACCGATGATCGTCATCGCCGCTGCCGCACTGTCGATTGCGGCCTTTTCTCAAGCAGTGGCCGCGCAGCAGAAGACTCGGCAGGAGGTCCGCCAGGAACTGGTGAAGGCGCGCCATGACGGCGTGATCCCGAGCCCGAATCACGACTACCCGGCGACCCCGGCCGCCGTCGCGCGCAACCAGGAGATCCATCGCGCGACGATGCATCGCGGGGAGATGGCGCCGCTGGTCGATGCGCACGACAACCGTTTTGCGGTTCGTTGACCGTTCATTCGCGGCCCACCGGCGCGGTGCCGTCAGCCGCACCCCCACATGAAGAGGAGAGTGCCATGCGCTCTTTCGCGAAAGGAATCGTGCTCGCGGCGTGCCTGATGTCGACGGCCGCGATGGCGGCCGGCTGGCCGGAACGTGCGTTGTCGCACGCGTCGGTGCATGACGTCGGCCGGCGCGCGAACGAGCGGATGCGCTGCGAGTTCGCGGCGGTGCCGCCCGGCGAGTGGAGCGCGACGTTCACGCGCGGGCAATGCGAGGTCGACAACGGCCGGCTGACGTTCGTGCCGGCCGATGTGGGCGGCGACTCGACGCTCGCCGAGAAGCGGATCGTGCTCGGCGACGTCCGCACCGCATCGCATCAGTCACGCAAGCTGAAGGAGCAGCTGCAACTGACGACACGCGACGAAGTGATCGCGCTGAACGTGCTGACCGACGACGGCAGCCGCAAGTCGCGCGAACATGCGATCGACCTGTGGGCCGCGCTGCGCAACGAAGGCGTGACGCCCGTCAACGGCACGCGCATCGTCGATACGTATCCGACGGGCGCGACGACGTGGTAGCCGGCGCACCGCCGCGCCCGGCTTATCCGGCCTTCACCGATCCTTCGATCAGGAAGAACGCGATGAAGCCGATGAAGAACGCGGCCGTCGCGAACGGCGTCTCAGGTACCTCGTGTGCTTCGACCAGCAGTTCTTCGGTGACGAGGTACAGCAGCGCGACGGTGCCCAGCCCGAGCAGCGCTGCGTAGATATTGGAGGGAAGTCCTGCGAACGCCGCGTTGCCGGCCACGGCCGCGATGCTCAGCAGCGCCGCGAGCCCGACCGGAACGACGATCGACAGCAGGCGGCCGATGCCGGCGGCCGCGAGCGCCGCGCTGACCGACAGCGCGAGGAACAGCACCTCGAGCGTCAGCGCGACGGTCAGGATGATGCCGCTTTCGTCGCTGGCGGAGAACGCGATGCCGAGCACGAGGCCGTCGATGACGAGGTCGATCGCGGTGACGATGATCAGGCTCACCGGCAGCTGCGCTTCCTCGAAGCGCGTCTCGATCGCGCCCGACAGCGCACGGATCGCGAGCATCAGCGCGATACCGAGCACGAAGCCCACGACGACCGGAAACAGCGCATGCGCGCGGTCCTGCGGCAGCAGTTCGAGCGCGGCGGCCGCGAACACGATGCCGCCGGTGAAATGCTGGATGACGCTGGATGTTTTCGGGCCGGGGGCGCGCCATGCAGCCGCGAGGGCGCCGAAGCAGGCCGCCAGCAAGGGCGGTAACGTGAGCAGCGCGAGCTTCGCAGTCGGTGTCATGAGGCCTCTCGGACGATTGGCGTACCGCAGCGGGCTCGGCGTCTGGCGGCCCGCTGCACGATACGGGTGGTTCGTACACGCCGGGCGCTACCCCGGCATCAACCGGGGATTGAACACCTTGAAGCCGCTTCAAGGTCAACACTGTCGATGCGGGGCGCACCGGCAAGCCGGCACGCCCGTTTCCGTCAAAGCTGCGCGAGCGCCTGGTCGAGGTCGGCGAGCAGGTCGTCGATATGCTCGATGCCGATCGACAGCCGCACCGTTTCCTCCTTCACACCGGCCTTCGCGAGTTCGGCCGGCGACAGTTGCCGGTGCGTCGTCGATGCCGGGTGCGTCGCGAGCGATTTCGTGTCGCCGATGTTGACGAGCCGCGTGAACAGCTTCAGCGCGTCCTGGAACTTCGCGCCGCCGTCACGTCCGCCCTTCACGCCGAACGTCAGGATGCCCGGCGCGCGGCCCGACAGGTAGCGCGCGACGAGCGGATGGTCGGGGTGATCGGGCAGGCCCGCATAGTTCACCCATTCGACGTTTTCGTGGCGTGCGAGGTGCTGCGCAATCTTCAGTGCGTTGTCGCTGATGCGCTCGACGCGCAGTGCCAGCGTTTCGATGCCCTGCAGGATCTGGAACGCATTGAACGGCGAAATGGCCGCGCCCATGTTGCGCAGCGGCACCACGCGTGCGCGGCCGATATAGGCGGCCGGCCCGAACGCTTCCGTGTACACGACACCGTGATAGCTGACGTCGGGCTCGTTCAGCCGCTTGAAGCGGTCCGCATGCTCGGCCCACGGGAACTTGCCCGAATCGACGATCGCGCCGCCGAGGCTCGTGCCGTGCCCGCCGAGATACTTCGTCAGCGAATGCACGACGATATCCGCACCGTGCTCGAACGGGCGCAGCAGATACGGCGACGGCACCGTGTTGTCGACGATCAGCGGGATGCCGTGGCGATGCGCGACTTCCGCGAGCGCGGCGATGTCGGTGACGTTGCCGAGCGGGTTGCCGACCGATTCCGCGAAGATCGCCTTCGTGCGCGCGTCGATCAGCGGCTCGAACGACGCGGGGTCGCGCGGATCGGCGAAGCGCGTCGTGATCCCGTATTGCGGCAGCGTATGCGCGAACAGGTTGTAGGTGCCGCCGTACAGCGAACTCGCGGACACGATGTTGTCGCCGGCTTCGGCGATCGTCTGGATTGCGTACGTCACGGCCGATTGCCCCGATGCAAGCGCCAGCGCGCCGATGCCGCCCTCGAGCGCGGCGATGCGCTGCTCGAGCACGTCCGTCGTCGGGTTCATGATCCGCGTGTAGATGTTGCCCTGGACCTTCAGGTCGAACAGGTCGGCGCCGTGCTGCGTGTCGTCGAATGCGTACGCAACGGTCTGGTAGATCGGTACGGCGACCGCGCGCGTGGTCGGGTCGGGACGATAACCGCCGTGTACGGCGATGGTTTCGAGGCGCCAGTTCGATGCGGCCTGATCGGTCATGGGTGCTCCGTCTGTTGTTGTGGTGGTCGGGCGATTATAGGAGCACGTGTGCAACTGTCCTTAGAACGAATGGTTTGTTGCTTATGGCAGTGCGGCGCATAAAATGCCTGTTCCGCAAACAAGGGGTGCGCGATGAATCAGGATCATTGGAACCAGGTGGATGCGTATTTCTCCGCGACGCTCGTGCCGTCCGATGACGCGCTCGACGCCGCGCTCGCGGCAAGCGACGCAGCGGGGCTGCCCGCGATCAACGTCGCGCCGAACCAGGGCAAGCTGCTGCAACTGCTCGCGACGATCCGCGGCGCACGGCGGATTCTCGAGGTCGGCACACTCGGCGGCTACAGCACGATCTGGCTCGCGCGCGCGTTGCCCCCGGGCGGCACGCTCGTGACGCTCGAACTGAACCCGGAGCATGCAAAGGTCGCGACGCGGAACATCGCGCGTGCCGGGTTCGCGGAAGTCGTGACGGTGGTGGTCGGCAGCGCGAAGGACAGCCTCGCGCGGTTCATCGACGCGGGTGAAGCGCCGTTCGATTTCATCTTCATCGATGCCGACAAGGACAACAACCCGGTCTATCTCGACGCGGCGCTGAAGCTGTCGCGGCCCGGCACGGTGATCGTCGTCGACAACGTCGTGCGCGGCGGGCGCGTGGCCGATCCGGACAATCGCGAGCCCGACGTGGCCGGCGTGCGCGACGGGTTCGCGCGTCTCGTGGCCGCGCCGAACCTCACGACGACCGCCGTGCAGACGGTCGGGCAGAAGGGCTGGGACGGGTTCTCGATCTCGATCGTCGGCGCGTGACGTGGTGCGTCAGCGCGGGCTGGCTGCCGCATCGGCCCGTCGATACAGGCGTGGCCACTGATCGTCGAACAGGCCGTTGCACGTGCCGTGCGTGGCGATATCGCCGAGCATGAAGCGCCGGCCGTCGAAGATCCACGATGCGGTCGAACCGCAATCGCCGGCGCTGCGCAGCCTCACCTTGCTCGACAGCGTCGCGCTGGCGGGATCGTAGCCGGCCTCGGTCAGTTCGTTCGTGAACGACGCCGAATCGAGTCCCGCGTTCGCGTTCTCGCCGAAATTCATCGCCGTCGGCGTGAACGGTGCCGTCCGTCGCACGCGATACCACAGGTCGGTGTGGTTATACATGCTGCTGGTCTGGCACGGTATCGCGACCAGCGCTTCATCGGCGGAGATCGCCACGGCGCGCGATGCCTTCCTGCGATCGCTCGCCGACATTTCGTCTTCGACGTCGGCCGCACACTGCTTCACGTCGCCGCCGAACTTCGCGAGCACCGCGTCGACGAGCGGGCGTTGCTCGGCGGCCGACAGGTTCGCGACGGCCGGTGCCGGCGTGACGGCGGGCGGCAGTGCCGGCGCGGCCGGCACCGACGACGCGGGCCGGGTGCCCGGGCGCAGCAGCGCGGTGACGGTGCCGACACGGCCCTGCGTGTCGTCGATCAACAGCAGCGCGGCATTCAAGCCCGTCAACGGCGTGCGGGCGGTTTGGGCCGACGCCGGATCGCCGAAGCTCAGCAGTTGCGCATTGCGCGACGCGGCGAGCCAGGCGGCAACCGTTGCCGGATCGGTGGTCCGGACCCGGAACGGGTGCGCTTCGTCGTCGTCCGGCTTGCCGCCGAACGCATGCCATTGAGCCGCCATTGCATCGAACGGGCGGCCATCCACGCGTGCGGTGCGCAGGTCCAGCGGCGCCGACGCGTAGAGGTCGAGCGAGGCTTGCGCGTCCGGGCCGGCATCGCGCGTCACGCGCAGGATGAGGCGGGTGCGTGCGTCGTCGATATCGTCGGCGTGGCTTTCCGCCATGCAACGGTTGCCGTTGTCGCAGACGACCGACCAGTTCTTGAAATCGCGTTCGACCGGCGGCCGCGCGAGCGGGCGAGCCTGCGCAACGATCGGGGACACGGCGAGGAGGGCGGCGATGGCGAGCGAAAGGCGGTGCGACATGACGGTTCGTATCGACTGTGGATGGGCGGGCGGAAGACGTCGGACTGCAAGCGCATCGTCAGCAAGCGGGGCAGGTCGAAGGCTGCGGCGCATGCGGCGGCGCGCTTTGGCGAACGGCATCGAGTATACCGCCGCAATGGGGCTGCGATCGTGACGAAGACGTGTAGGGTGCGGGTACGTTCATTGCTGGCCAGCATTGATCGGACAAGTGCGGATGCGGAAAACGGCGCGACACCCGAAGGCATCGCGCCGTTCACTTTTCATCGACCGTCGACCACGTCGCGCAGGAACGCATCGAGCATCGCCACGTCGCCCCACGGCCGCTTGTATTCGCGATCGTGTTCGGCATCGGCGAGCATCGTCTCGACGAGCGCGTGGATCGCCGGCCGGCGCGGCCCGTACTCGCTTTCGTTCGCGCTCATCTTCAGCGCGAGCAATGCGTCGAGTTCCGCGCGCACCGCCGGCTCGTGCACGGTGCCGTCGACGAGATCCACGAAGCGCATCGGCGGCATCCCGAGCCCCATGTCGATCCAGCGCACCGCGAGCAGCGGCCGCAGCACGTACAGGTACTTCTTGTAACGCACCGTGTCGCCTTGCAGGTAGCCGCGAAAGTTCTTCTTCGCCATCGCAAGGTAGTGGTGACGCCCGCGCACCGGCGAGAAGAACGCCGACGCGAGCGACCTGAGCCGCGGCGCCCAGCGCGCGTCTTCGCGATACACGACGGGCGAGTCGAGCCATTCGAGCAGCGTCGGGTTCGAGCGGCGCAGCAGTTGCAACGCCTTGCGCAACTCCCAGCCGCTGACGTCGAGCTCGTCGTCGAGCGGCCGCTCGATCACGTCGCGTTGCGGTTCGACGCTCAGGTACCAGTCGCGCCGGTGCGCGTACACGAAGCGCACGTCGTAGTCACTGTCCGGCGATGCGAACCCCCAACCGCGGCTGCCCGATTCGCACGCGAACAGCACGCTCACGTCGTGACGGCGCTCGACTTCCGCGAGCTCCGCCATCACACGCGCCCGCACGGTCGGATCGACCGGATGCGCGCTGCGCACGGTCGTCATTTTTTCCGTTTTCATTGTTGTCGTTTCCCTTTCGTTGTGCGCGGCCGCCGGCCATCGGCCGCGCACCGCGCTATCCTTTCACGCACACCACCTGGCGCAGCGTATGCACCACTTCGACGAGGCTGCGCTGGGCCGCCATCACCGCGTCGATGTCCTTGTAGGCCATCGGGATTTCGTCGACGACGCCCGCGTCCTTCCGGCATTCGACGCCCTGGGTTGCCTTCACCTGATCGTCGACGGTGAAGCGGCGCTTCGCTTCGGTGCGGCTCATCGTCCGGCCCGCGCCGTGGCTGCACGAACAGAAGCTGTCCGGGTTGCCGAGCCCGCGCACGATGAAGCTCTTCGCGCCCATCGAGCCCGGAATGATCCCGAGCTGCCCCTTCTGCGCCGACACCGCACCCTTGCGCGTCACGAGCACGTCTTCGCCGAAGTGGCGTTCGCGCTGCACGTAGTTGTGGTGGCAGTTCACCGCGTGTTCGTCGACCGCGAACGGCTTGGCGATCACGCCGCGTGCTGCACCGACCACTGCGTCCATCATGGCCTGCCGGTTGCGGCGCGCGTAGTCCTGCGCCCAGCCGACCGCCTCGACGTAGTCATCGAAGTGCCGGCTGCCCTCGGTGAAATACGCGAGGTTGCGATCCGGCAGGTTCGCGATGTGCTGCCGCATGTCGGCCTGAGCGAGCTCGATGAACAGGCTGCCGATCGCATTGCCGACACCGCGCGAGCCGCTGTGCAGCATGAACCACACGTGGTCCGCTTCGTCGACGCACACTTCGATGAAGTGGTTGCCGGTGCCGAGCGTGCCGAGATGCGCGTAGTGGTTCGTCTTTTCCAGCTTCGGATACTTGTCGACGATCCGCTGGAAGCCCGGCTGCAGCGACTTCCACGATTCGGTCACCGCGGCCGGCGTGCGGTCGCCCCACGCGCCCGGATCGCGGCGGCCCGGCGCGCGGCCGTGCGGCACCGCGCGTTCGATCGCGCTGCGCAGGCCCGCGAGCGAATCCGGCAGGTCGGACGCCGTCAGCGTCGTGCGCGCGGCCATCATCCCGCAGCCGATGTCGACGCCGACCGCCGCCGGAATGATCGCGCCCTTCGTCGGGATCACGCTGCCGATCGTCGAGCCCTTGCCGAGGTGGACGTCCGGCATCACCGCGACGTGGCTGAAGATGAACGGCATCTGCGCGGTGTTGCGCAGTTGCGCGCGTGCTTCGTCTTCAACGGCGACGCCTTGCGTCCACATCTTCACCGGCTTGCCGTTCGCCAGTTCCATGACCTGGTAATCCATTTCACTCATGTTCATCACCTTGCTACTTTGTTCACGAGGCACGACGCATGTGCGCCATGCCTGTCCATTCATTACGCGCCCTTGATGCTGACGAGTCCGTTCAGCACCTGGTCGAGACCGCCGAACACCGAGATGCGGTCGATCCGTTCCGCGACGCGCTCGAGCGTTTCCAGCTCCTTGAGCCGCAGCGCGGTCGGGTTTTCTTCCATCACCTTCGCGGTGTTCAACAGCGAACGCGTGGCCGCCGTTTCCTCGCGGCGGCGAATCACGTTCGCCTGCGCGGATTTCTCCGCTTCGACCACCTGCGCGAGGATCGTCTTCATGTCGCCCGGCAGCACGATGTCCTTCACGCCGACGCTGCGCACGTCCACGCCGGAATGGCCGAGACGGGCACGCACCTGCGCGATCACGACGTCGTCGATCGACTGCTTGTCTTCCAGCAGTTCGTCGAGCGAGCGCGTGCCGACGGCCGATCGCAGTGCGAACTGCAGCTCGCGATACAGGTGTTCGACCGGCTTCTGCAGCTGGCCGAACGCGTGCAGCACGTCCGCATAGCACCACGTCGCCGACAGGTTCAGCCGCAGCGCGACCTTGTCGCGCGTCAGGATTTCCTGGCCGCCGACTTCGATCGCCTGCAAACGCAGGTCGACGAGTTCGACCGCGACGTCGCGGTTGAAGCGCCAGAACGCCGCTACGCCCGCGTCCAGCAACCGCTCGATCTTGCCGTCGATCTTCAGTACGCCGACGTGGTAGGCCGGCACCTGCGCCAGCAGCACGCCCGTCAGGCCCGCCACGCCGCGCGCACGCAGCGCCGGTTGCGCGATGCGCTTCACGAGCGCGGCCGGCAGCATGCTGTCCTGCGCGAGATCGACGCGTTCCAGACGGTGCGCGGTCAGGCCGCGCCAGTACAGCCGGCGCGTGCCTGGCGCCAGGATCTCGACGAGCACGTCGTCTTCGTAGCGCAGGCCCGCTTCATCATCGGCGAGATCCATCGCGACGAAGTGCTGCGCGAGCACGTCCGGCGCGTCGTGACGCAGGTAATCGGCCAGTGCCGCGTCGGCGAGCGGCGCGTCGAGACGCGCGGTCTGCACCGACAAACGCTTGAGCGGGTCGAAGGCCTTGAACACGCCCGGTTCCAGCACCTTCACGAAATCGCCCTCATTCATCAGCAGCGCGCGTTCGTTCTTTTTCACGACATGTCGCATCCACATATTCTTGTCCTTTTCTTCAATGACCGCCGGGTGACACGCATCGTGCGGATCGCGGGGCGACGCAACCGGGCGGGCGGCGCGCTGGCCCGGCGTCGAAGTGCACGGCGACGCATCCTGCATCGCGTCGTCGTGCGCCTTCGCGCGGGCCGTGCGGCCGTCCGGCCGATCGCGCGGAACCGCAACCGGTCCGACGCGCGGCGGGCCTTGCGGCCCGCACCGGCGGGTACTGCTTCTATCAAGAGACTGTCCTTGCGGACAGTGTTCGAGCGGGATTCGAACCCGCTACACACCGGCTTGCGCCGGCTGCTCTACCTATGAGCTTCCGAACGGAGGGCGCCCCGGGACTCGAACCCGGGCGAAGCTCCTTGCGCGCCCGTTTGCCTTCGTCTGCCCATGGCGACATGCGCTGCCGCGACGAACCAGGTTCGGCGGCGGCGCACCAGCAGGGCTTTGTGAACCCTGACTCGTGGGCCAGCGGGACATCCGGCGCTTTCTATTTAGCGAGGAGCGTGCCAGCGGGTGACTCGATGCTCGATAAAAATCTCAAGCCATTGAAGTAAAAGGGAAAGTCATTTCAAGGTACGGGGTGATCTGAATATCCGGTGGTGGCTCGATCCGGGAAATTCGATACAATCGGATCGCTTCTTATCCTATGAGATAAACATGAGAAAGACTGTTGCGATCGGGTTTCTCGGTACCGTGCTCGACCAGGGTGGCAGCTCGCAGCGCCGCTGGCGCAACTGGCGGCCGACGATTTCGCTGTGCGAGCAGCGCGACACGCCGATCGACCGGCTCGAACTGTTGCACGCGCCAAACTACGCGCGTCTCGCGAACCGCGTGAAGCAGGATCTCGAGCGTGTGTCGCCGCACACCGATGTGCGGCTCATCCCGATGGAGATTCGCGATCCGTGGGATTTCGAGGAGGTCTACGCCACGCTGCACGATTTCGCGCGCGCCTACCCGTTCGATCTCGACCGCGAGGACTACCTGATCCACATCACGACGGGCACGCACGTCGCGCAGATCTGCTGGTTCCTGCTGGCGGAGGCGCGCTACCTGCCTGCGCGTCTCGCGCAGACGGCGCCGCCGCAGAAGACCGACGAAGGACTGAGCGGGCCCGGCACGATGTCGGTGATCGATCTCGACCTGTCGCGTTACAACCGCATCGCGCAGCGTTTCACGCGCGAGCGCGACGAAACGGTGTCGTTCCTGAAGGCCGGCATTGCGACGCGCAACGCCCGCTTCAACGCGCTGATCGAGCAGCTGGAACGCGTGGCCGTGCGTTCGCGCGCGCCGATGCTGCTGGTCGGGCCGACCGGCGCCGGCAAGTCGTTTCTCGCGAAGCGCGTGTACGAGCTGAAGCGCGGCCGTCATCGGCTCGCGGGGCCGTTCATCGAGATCAACTGCGCGACGCTGCGCGGCGACGCGGCGATGTCGACGCTGTTCGGTCACGTGAAGGGCGCGTTCACGGGCGCGCAGTCGGCGCGGGCCGGGCTGCTGCGCGCGGCGGACGGCGGCCTGCTGTTTCTCGACGAGATCGGCGAGCTCGGGCTCGACGAACAGGCGATGCTGCTGAAGGCGATCGAGGAGAAGCGTTTCCTGCCGGTCGGCGCGGACGTCGAGGCGACCAGCGATTTCGAGCTGATCGCGGGCACGCACCGCGACCTGCGGCAGATGGTGGCTGCCGGCACGTTCCGCGAGGATCTCTACGCGCGGATCAACCTGTGGACGTACGAATTGCCGGGGCTGGCCGAGCGGCGCGAGGACATCGAGCCGAACCTCGAATTCGAACTCGACCGTTTCGGCCGCGAACAGGGCGAGCAGGTACGGTTCAACGTCGAGGCGAAGCGGCGCTATCTCGCGTTCGCCGCGTCGCCGCGCGCGGCGTGGGCGGGCAACTTCCGCGAACTGTCCGCGTCGGTCACACGGATGGCGACGCTGGCCGATGCGGGGCGGATCACCGAAGCGCTCGCCGAGCAGGAAGTCGAACGGCTGACGCGCACGTGGTCGTCGCCGGGCGGCGCGGGTGCGTCCGATGCCTGCGTCGACGCGGTGTTCGGTGCGCGCGCGGCGGACCTCGACCTGTTCGACCGTGCGCAGCTCGAACGCGTGCTCGACGTGTGCCGCGTGTCGGCAAGCTTGTCGGAGGCGGGGCGCACGCTGTTCGCGGTGTCGCGGCAGAGCAAGAAGCAGCCGAACGATGCGGACCGGCTGCGCAAGTATCTCGCGCGGTTCGGGCTGGATTGGGACGGCGTGCGGCAGGCGCTCGACGGGGCGCGGTGACGGGCCGGTAGGTGCGATGCCTCATCGGCGGCGGGCGTCGATGCGCGCCGTATCGTGTGCGAAAACTTCAGGAGCGTTGTCTTGATCGAGATTCCTTCGGCTGTCAGGCCGCTATTTGTCGCAGCCGGTTGGTGCGGCGATGCAGAGGGCCGGGTGTCGTCGCACGATGGCGACCATCCGGGCGATACGATCCTGCGCGCGTTCGACGGGTTGATCGTGGGAACGGATCGCGCCGATCGCCGCGGGGAAACCTGCGCGCGGATGGGGCTCGTGTTTCATGCGCTGGCGCACCAGGATCGCCAGATTGCCGCGTGGGAACAGGCACTCGGGACGACGATGATCGGTGTTGCCGAGGACGATCTCGGGTACGCCGAGTTTTATGTCGATGCGCAGGGGCGTGTGTTCGCGACGAACTGCGTGGTCGACGGCGTGTATCTGTGCGGATTCACGTTCGGCGAAGCAGTCGAGCGGACGTTGTGCGGGCGGGTCGCGATTCCGCTATTGCTCGACGATCAGGCGACGATCGCTTATTACGGCGAGGATCTGACGAGCGACGATCCGCGCGTGATGACGGCCGCGCAGCTCCTGGCCGGGCGCGACGGTTAGCGCCCGCGCCGTGATGCGGTTGCGTGCCCGGCCGTGCTTCAACCGGCCGCGGCTGCCTGCCGGAATGGCGCCAGGAATGTCCATTCCGGTTGCGCAGCTGCCACATCCGCGAGCCCGCGCGCGAACGCGTGCGCCGGCAGCCACGGATACCCGAACGCCGCATGCAGCGCATCGAGTTTCGCCGACTGCGGATCGTCGATCGTATCCATCCGTGCGATATGAATATGCAGCGCGGCAATCCGCGCGGCGTGTTCGCTTTCGCCGTTGCCCGCGAACTGCCAGCGGTACGTGCCATGCCCGATCCGCAACGCGCCGTTGTCCTTCTGCCGCATCACGACGAGCCACGACATCCCGCTGGCGCCCTGTGAGTCGACTTCGGGTTCCGTGCAAACGTAATACGTCCGGCAGCGCTCGAACCGCTCGCCGAATTCCTCCACCAGCGTGCGTGCAATCGCGGCCGCACTCGTCACGCGCGGCGGAAAATCGATATCGTCGTTCGCGAGCGAAAAGCTCAACTCGGCATCGGCCGCGAAGCAGTCGGCGATCAGTGCGGGCCGGTTCAGGTCCTTCGCGCGCAGATAGCATTCGAGCAGCGCGCGAACCGACGCGGGATGAAGTGGAAAGGGCATGGACGCGCCTCCTGTATCGGGAAATCGGGACACATTCACCGGCCGGGCCTGGCCAGGGGCGGATGTGCCTTTGCCGTATAATTTCGTTTCAAAGCTAAATTCGCATGACCGTACGGAGCGTCGAAGTCATGGCCAAGCAGCAAGAGGAGTCCGTTCTGACCATTACCAACCCGGCCTGCCTGATCGACGGCACGGATACGGAATTTCGCCATCTGATCAACGGGCTGCTGCCGTTCGCGGCCCGCCTGCTGTCGGTGCGCGACGGCTTCGGCTCGCTGATCGGCCTCACCGGCATCCAGTATTCGCTGCTCGTCTCGGTTTCGCATCTGTCGCACGACGATGTCGTGACCGTCAACCGTCTCGCCGATCACCTGCACCTGAGCGGCGCCTTCGTCACGATCGAGACCGGCAAGCTGAAGAAGCTCGGCCTGATCGACAAACGCTCGGACCCCGACGACAAGCGCAAGATGCGGCTCACGGTCACGCCGGCCGGCTCGAAGCTGCTGAAGGCGTTCGCCGATACGCAGCAGCGCATCAACAACGTGCTGTTCGAGGGCGTGACGAAGACCGAATTCAAGGCGCTCTGCTCGGTGATCGACCGCCTCGTCACCAACGGCGATCGCGCGACGCTCGATCTCGCCCACCTGATCGCGCGCCAGGAAAAAGGCTGACGCGCACTCGCTGCAGGCCCGCCCGCGATCGCCGGCCGGCCTGACGCATCGGCTGTGCTCAGTGCGCGGCCCACTCGATCGTATTCAGGTCGACTCCTTCGAGATGCATGTCCCACAGCGGGCTCAGCTCACGCAGCTTGCCGACGGTGTCGCGTACCTGCGCGATCACGCTGTCGACTTCGGCTTCGGTCGTGAAGCGGCCGAGCGTGAAGCGGATCGAGCTGTGCGCAAGCTCGTCGCTGCGGCCCAGCGCGCGCAGCACGTACGACGGCTCCAGCGAGGCCGACGTGCACGCGGAGCCTGACGATACCGCGACCCCCTTGATCCCGATGATCAGCGATTCGCCTTCGACGAAATTGAAGCTGACGTTCAGGTTGTGCGGAATCCGGCGAGCGAGATCGCCGTTCACGTAGACCTCGTCGAGCGTCGACAGGCCGGCCAGCAGCCGGTCGCGCAAGGCGCCGACACGGCGGCTTTCTTCCTCCATCTCTTCCTTCGCGAGCCGGAACGCCTCGCCCATCCCGACGATCTGGTGCGTCGGCAGCGTGCCCGAGCGCATCCCGCGCTCATGGCCGCCGCCGTGCATCTGCGCCTCGATCCGCACGCGCGGCTTGCGGCGCACGTACAGCGCGCCGATTCCCTTCGGGCCGTAGACCTTGTGTGCGGTCACCGTCAGCAGGTCGACGTTCAGCGCATTCACGTCGACCGGAATCTTGCCCGCCGCCTGCACCGCGTCGCAATGGAACACGATGCCGCGCGCACGGCACAGCGCACCGATCTCGGCCACCGGCTGGATCACGCCCGTTTCATTGTTCGCGAGCATCACCGACACCAGGATCGTGTCGGCGCGCAGCGCCTGCTGCACCGCATCGAGATCGAGCAGGCCGTCTTCGCGCACGTCGAGATACGTGACGTCGAAGCCCTGACGTTCGAGTTCGCGGCAGGTGTCGAGTACGGCCTTGTGCTCGGTCTTCACGGTGACGAGATGCTTGCCCTTGCCCTGGTAGAAGTGCGCCGCACCCTTGATCGCGAGGTTGTTGCCCTCGGTCGCGCCGGACGTCCACACGATTTCGCGCGGATCGGCCCCGAGCAATGCGGCGACGTGTGCGCGCGCTTCCTCGACGGCCTGCTCGGCCTCCCAGCCGTAACTGTGGCTGCGTGAAGCCGGGTTGCCGAACTGCTCGTGCAGGAACGGCACCATTTTGTCGACCACGCGCGGATCGACGGGCGTCGTCGCGCTGTAGTCCATGTAGATCGGACGGGATTGCATCGATGCGGCTCCGGAAAACGGTGTCTCCCGCGGTGCCCGAATGCACCGGGGAACAGGGTAGCCGCAGTGTACGTGGACATTCCCGGACGCCGCGCAACATCCATCCCGCCAGTAGGGTTGTCTTTCAAACAAAGCTTTCAAGGTCAGGGTTTACGACAGCTTGAACCCGCCTTTGTGTTTACATTTAATAAAAGCTAAATAACAAAGCTAAATAACGGTGCTTTGTTGGGACGGATTCCACTGCGGAATCCGGCGATGCAACCCAAGGAGGACGAGATGAGCGAGAACCATGCCGGAACCGGCGCGGGCGCCGACGAGCAGCGGCGCTTTCGTACGGCGCTGTCGATGTTCGCGACGGGCGTCGCGGTGATTACCGCCCCGCGCAAGGAGGGGATGCCGATCGGCATCACGGTCGCGTCGTTCAATTCGGTGTCGCTGGATCCGCCGCTGATCCTGTTCTCGGTCGACCGTCGCAGCCTGAGCCTCGGCGACCTGGCCGGCGCGGGCGGCTATGCGGTCAACGTGCTCGACGAGACGCAGCAGCACCTGTCGAACTGTTTCGCGAAAGCGAACGGCGACAAGTGGGGTTGGCGTGCCGACGCAGCCGATGACGATGGCGCGGTGCTGCTGCCCGACGCGCTCGCGACATTCGAATGCGAACCCTATGCGCAGTACGACGGCGGTGACCACGTGATCTTCGTCGGCCGCGTGACGCGGCACTGCGCGCGTTCGGAAGGGCGCCCGCTGATCTTCTTCGGCGGCCGCTACCGCACGCTCGACGGCATGCACGCGCCGTCGGCCTGAATGCAACCCACGCTTCATTCCACCCTGGAGGACATCATGATCAAGAACGGGACTCGGCACATTGCGTCGCTGCGCGACGGGCGACAGGTCTACCTGAACGGCCAGCCGGTCGGCGACGTGACCGCGCACGCGGCATTCCGCAACTCGATCCGCAGCTATGCGAGCCTGTACGACTACCAGGCGCGCGACGAGCACGTCGAGAAGATGACGTTCGTCTCGCCCGACTCGGGCAACCGCGTCAGCCGGATCTGGCAACTGCCGACGTCCTATGACGAACTCGTCGAACGCCGTGCCGCGCTGGAAGCGTGGTCGGAGCTGCATTACGGCTTCATGGGCCGCTCGCCTGACCATGTCGCGTCGTGCCTGGCGGGTATGTATATGGGCGCCGACGTGTTCGAGCAATACGATCCGGCACGCGCGGGCGCACTGCGCGACTACTACCGCTATGCGCGCGACAACGACCTGTTCCTGACTTACGTGATCGTGAATCCGCAGGCGAACCAGTCGAAGTCCGCGCACGAGCAGGAGGACAAGTACCTCGCGGTCGGCATCGTCGATCAGGATACCGAAGGCATCACGGTGCGCGGCGCGAAGATGCTCGCGACGAGCGGGATCATGGCGAACGAGGTGTTCTGCAGCTGCATCCAGCCGCTGCGCGAAGGCGACGAGATGTACGCGCTGTCGTTCGCGGTGCCGATGAACGCGAAGGGCATGAAGATCCTGTCGCGCAAGTCGTACGAGGAGAACGCGACGTCGGTGTTCGACAACCCGCTGTCGAGCCGCTTCGACGAGAACGACGCGGTGCTGTATTTCGACGACGTGAAGGTGCCGTGGGAGCGGATCTTCGTCGCCGGTGATACGGCGATGTGCGCGAAGCAGTTCCACGCGACGCCGGCGCACGTGTACCAGAACTACCAATGCCAGGTGCGGCTGATGACGAAGCTGCGCTTCCTCGTCGGGCTCGGGCTGAAGATCTCCGAGGTCAACGGCACGAATACGTTCCCGCAGGTACGCGAAACGCTGGGCCAGCTCGCGGCCGAAGCGTCGATGGTCGAGGCTTGGGTCTACGGGATGGAAGCGAAGGGTACCGTCGTCAACGGCTTCTACGTGCCCGACCGCACCATGCTGTACGGCTCGCAGGTCGTCACGCAGCAGCTCTATTCGAAGGTGCTCAACACGCTGCGCGAGCTCGCCGGCGGCGGAATGATCATGCTGCCGTCGAGCGTGCGCGACTTCGAGAACCCCGACCTGCTGCGCATCATCGAGAAAACGCAGAAGTCGCCCGTGTGTTCGTCCGAGGAACGCGTGAAGTTCTTCAAGCTCGCGTGGGATGCGGTCGGCTCCGAATTCGCATCGCGCCACAACCAGTACGAGCTGTTCTATGCGGGCGCGTCGTTCGTCACGAAGGGGCACGCATATCGCACGTACGACTGGCAGCGTGCGTCGCATCTCGTCGATTCGATGCTCGGCAGCTATTCGCTGAACCAGGAACTGTCGACGCCGCATGCCGCCTGATGCGTCGCCGTGCGTCCGACTCACCCGCTATCGCCACAGGAGAGACAGATGGCCATCAACAAGCTTCACGACGAATTCCATACGCTGGACATGCAGCGCGACTGGCGGCTGCCGGAAGGCTATGACCCGGCGTCCGGCGCGCAGGAGCTGATCCTGTCCGGCGCGCTCGACACCGAGCGCAAGCGCGGCAGCCGCACGCGCCTGTTGCGCCTGCCGGCCGGGCTGCATACGAAGAAGCCGTTCGTGCACGACTACTGGGAAGAGGTGTTTCTCGTCGAGGGCGACCTGACCGTCGGCAACGACGAGCACGGCAACGGCGGTACGCCGTTCAAGGGCTACACGTACGCGGTGCGTCCGCCCGGCGCGTGGCACGGACCGTTCAAGTCGAACGGCGGCTGCGTGCTGCTGGAGATCCACTACTACGACCCGGCGTAAGCACGGCCGATCAACGACACACGGCGGGCGGCAGCGCGCAGCGCGTGCGCTGCCCGCCACGAGGAGCATTCGATGAAAACCATCACGTTCGCGATTGACGGTCGCGATGGCCGCACCGAGCGCGCGATCGCGATCGACACGCTCGTGATCGCGGGCTGGACCGGCCGCGACACGATCGCCATGGAGAAGCACATCCGCGAGCTGGAGGAGCTGGGCGTCAAGCGCCCGGCGACGACGCCCGTGTTCTACCGCGTCGCGGCCGATCGCCTCGATCCATCGCCCGCGATCCAGGTATCGGGCGGGCAGAGCAGCGGCGAAGCGGAATTCGTGCTGGTGCGCGACGGCGGCGAGACTTTCGTCGGCATCGCGTCCGACCACACCGACCGTGAAGTCGAGACCTACGGGATCACCGTGTCGAAGCAGATGTGCGGCAAGCCGTGCGCGAACACGCTGTGGAAATTCGACGACGTGGCCGGGCACTGGGATCAGCTCGTGCTGCGCGCATACGCGACGATCGACGGCGAGCGCGTGCTGTATCAGGAGGGCAAGGTGACCGCGATGCGTGCGCCGGACGATCTGCTCGCGCAGTTCGCGCGCCATGACGGCCGCTTCGTCGACGGCACCGCGATGCTGTGCGGCACGCTCGCCGCGATCGGCGGCATCCGGCCGGCCGAGCGGTTCGAGGTCGAACTGGAAGATCCGGTGCTGGGCCGCACGCTGCGTCATGCGTATGCGGTGGATACGCTGCCCGTGGCGGGCTGACGCGGTAGCAGCACGCGCACGCACTCAGGCGCGGCAGATCGCGACGATCTCCGCGCTGGTCGCATCGTCGAACGGCGCGTGCTGCCAGTCGCCGTACCAGTCGGCCGACGCGAATCCGGCTGCGATCACACGCGCCTGCAGGTCGGGTTGCGCGATGAAACGCAGCCGGCTCGTGTTCGTCAGCACCGTGTCGTCGCGACGGAAGCCGTAGTGCGTGTCGAACGTCACGATCGCACCCTCCACCGAGCCCACCGCATGATGAAGATCGACGATGCCCGCTTCGCGTGACTCGACGCTGCGTGCCGAATGCTCCGGTGTCCATGCATGCCACGGCGCGATGCGCGGATTGCGGGTATCGAACAGGAAGCGGCCGCCGTCGGTGAGCACGCGCCGCACGCCGCGCAGCGTCGCGTCGATTTCCGTGTCGGTCAGCAGGCACTGGAACGCATGCCCGGTCATCACGACCGCATCGAACGGTGGTGCATCGGGCGGCAGGCTGTCGAGCCCGCAAGCATGCCAGCGCACGGTGTCGGCGCCGGGCTGGCGCCGCGCGTATTCGATCATCGCCGCCGCGGGATCGATCGCGACGACGTGGTGCCCGGCTGCCGCGAGCCGGCGCGCGAACGTGCCGGTGCCGCAGCCGAGATCGAGGATGCGTTGCCGTGCGGCGCCGATCACGCAGGCGTAGAACGCGAAGTCCTGGTCGCCCGCGTTGAACAGGTCGTAGAGCGCGACGAGGCGCGGGTCGGTGTAGAGGGCTTCGCCGGCGGGCGCGGCGGCAGACGTCATGCGGCCGCGCGCGTCAGCGCTGCTGCACCGCCACGCGCAGCCCGAGCGCGATGAAGATCGAGCCGATGATCTTCCCCTGCCAGCGCGTGAGCCACGTGAGCCGCTTCACGATGCGGCCGAGCGGGCGAATCGAGCACGCGATCAGCGTCGTGTAGAGCGAGCTGAGCGCGACGAAGATCAGCCCGAGCACCGCGAACTGAACGAACGTCGAGCCGCGTTCCGGATGCACGAACTGCGGCATGAACGCGAGGAAGAACAGCGCGGTCTTCGGGTTCAGCACTTCGGCGGGAATCGCCTGCAGGTACGCCTTGAGCGGCGTGACCGGCGACACGCTCGGCAGCGACGGATCGGACGGCTTCTCGATCAGCGCGCGCACGCCGAGATAGATCAGGTACGCGGCGCCGACCACCTTCACGACATTGAACGCGAGCGCCGACGTCATCAGCAGCGCCGACAGGCCGACCGCCGCGAACAGCGTATGCACGAAGTCGCCGCTGGCGACGCCGAGGCCGGTCAGGATGCCGGTCTTGCGGCCGCCCTGCACGGTGCGGCTCAGCACGAGCAGCACGGCGGGGCCGGGAATCAGGAACAGGCCCAGGACGACGGCCGTGAAGGTGGTCAGCGTGGTCAGGTCGAACATGGCGGCTCCGGCAGGTGGGCGCAGCGGCGGGGGATCGGGGCATTGTATTCGTTTCGCCGCCCGACTGCAGACGCAGCTCGGGCAGCGGCCCGGCGGCAGGGCCGCACCGGCCCCTTTCTGGTATAAGCACGAAAGGACGCGCGGGCAGCGCGTCCGGCTTCCTCCATCGTCCACCGTTTCATGCGCAAGCTTCCACCGACCACCGATCCCGCAGCGGACGACGAAGTCTTCCACGTGCCGCGTCCGCTCGTCGTGTTCGGCGGCTCGGTCGTCGAGCCCGAATGGCGGCTGGAGCGACACAGCCATCCGCAGGCGCAGCTGCTCTACACGCTGAGCGGCGTCATCTACTGCGAGATCGACGGCGGCGTGTGGAGCGCGCCGCCGCAATGCACGGTGTGGATTCCCGGCGACGTCCCGCACGCGGCACGCGGCTCGGCCGGCGCGACGTTCTACGCGGTGCTGGTCGAACCCGACGCCGCGCTCGACCTCCCTGCGCGCTGCTGCACGCTGTCGGTGTCGCCGCTGCTGCGCGAGCTGCTGCTGAAGGCGGCGAGCTTCCCGAACCTGTACGACGTCGACGGGCCGCAGGGGCGGCTGATTGCGACGCTGCTCGACGAACTCGTCGCGGCACCGGTCGAGGATCTGTACCTGCCGATGCCGGCCGATCGCCGGCTGCGCAAGCTGATCGACCATCTGCTCGACGATCCGGCCGACAAGTCGCCGCTGGCCGAACTCGCGCGGCGCGTGGGCATCAGCGAGCGCAGCCTGACGCGGCTCGCGGCGAAGGAGCTCGGGATGAGCCTCGGCGACTGGCGCCGGCGGCTGCACGTCGCGCTGTCACTGCGGATGCTGACGACCGGCCGCCGCGTGCACCAGATCGCGATCGATCTCGGCTACGAGAGCGCGAGCAGCTTCGTGACGATGTTCCGCAAGGCGACCGGCAAGTCGCCGACGCAATTCCTGACCGACCGGCAACGCTGAACGATGAAGGCCGCGCCTTCGTGCATGCGCGATTGGCCGGATTGAGCAAGCGGTTGGCCGGGACGATAAATGACGCCACATGCCTCGATCCATAAAATGAGAATCGTTCTCATCTGGAGGTCGACATGCAAATCGTCACGACTGAATTCCCGTTTGTCTGGTTGCGTTACACCGGTTCGACGCACACCGATCCCGCCCGCCTGATCGCCGAGCTCGACGCGTTGCTGGCGCGTCGCGAACCGTTCGTTCTTCTGACCGACGACGCGCCGTCCGGCGACGATCGCGGCGGGGACGATCACGAACTGCGCAAGCAGCTCGCGAAGTGGAGCAAGGCCAACCGCGCGCAGTCGCGTGAGTGGATCCCCGCGATGATCGCGATCGAGCCCGACGCAGCGCGGCGCGTGGCGCTCAACGCATTTTCAGGGGCGTTTGAAAAGGTGTGGGGCTATCCGCTGAACGCGGCAGCCACCCGCGACGACGCGCTCGCGCTGGCGCAGCGGCTGCTCGACCAACCGGCGCGCGGCGCCGTGGCGGCGAACGGTTGAACCGTCTCTGCCGCGCCGGGGGCGCGGCGTTCCTCGATACGCATGCACGGCGCGCAAGCGCGCCGCGGCATGCGGCAAACATGCAGGGGTGTCCGGTGGACAATCCGATCCGCGCGATGCGCATCTTCACGCGCATCGTCGAAATGAACAGCTTTACGCGTGCGGCGCAGGCGCTCGGCATTTCGCGCGCCACCGCGACGCGGACCGTGCAGGAACTCGAAACGGCGCTCGGCATGCCTTTGCTGGTGCGTACGACGCGCGCGCTGCGGGCGACGCCCGAAGGCGATGCGTATTACCGGCGCTGCGTGCGCATCACGGCCGATGTCGATGAACTCGAAGCCAGCATCCGCGGCGCCGCGCTGCATCCGAGCGGGCCGCTGCGCGTCGAACTGCCGGTGGCGGTCGCGGACGCGATCGTGCTGCCGGCGCTCGGCGCGTTTCATGCGCGGCATCCCGATCTGGTCCTGACGTTGGGTGTATCCGGGCGCGCGGCCGATCGCGTGGGCGATGCGATCGACTGCAGCGTCCGGCTCGGCGAACTGCCCGACTCATCGCTCGTCGCGCGCCGGCTCGGCACGCTCGAGCGCGTGACCTGCGCGAGCCCCGCGTATCTCGACCGCCACGGCGTGCCGCGCACGCTCGACGATCTGGCCTCGCATCGCGCGGTCAGCGTGTCGTCCGTGCCGGGCCAGCGCACGGCCGAACTCGATTTCCTCGTCGATGGCGCGGTGCGCAAGGTGCGGATGGACGGGATCGTCAGCGTGGACGACGAGCCGGCATATCTGGCGTGCGGCATGCACGGCCTCGGGTTGATCCAGCCGCCGCGCGTCGCCGCGCAGCCGCTGATCGACGCGGGGCGGTTGCGGGAAGTGTTGCCGCGCTGGCGGCCCGACGCGATCGCGGTGTCGGCCGTCTATGTGAAGCGGCCGCATGTGTCGCCCGGCGTGCGCGCGTTCGTCGACTGGATTGGCGAGCGTTTCGAGGCGGCGGTGAGCGGCCATGCGGGCATGATCACCGCACGGGTGTGGCGGCCGACGGTGGGCGCCGCGGACAGGGTTGATCCGGTGGACGCCCAGATGGCCGCAGCTTGATCAGCAAGCGTCGAGTCAGGCGCGGTCAACGGTTCGCAATCGTCGTGGGTGCGCTCTCTTGACCGTCGAGATTGCGGAAGCGGATCGATGATCCCGCCGGGTTGCCGTGGCGAAGCGGACGGCGGCGGCCGCGCGCTGCCGGTTCATATGAAAGTGTCAATATTCTGGCGATTTTTTGACGAAATAGCTGAAATATTGGCTCTTTTGACCGAGCCGCACGTTGGTCTCTCCTGAATCGACGTACGTCGTTTCGTGCGTCCCGATCACTGCCCCAGCTCGTCCGCCAGAAAATCGACGAACGCGCGAATCCGCGTGGACATCTGGTGGCGCTGTGCATACACCGCATAGATGTCGGCGCTCGGCGTCTCGTAGTCGGGCAGCACAACGACCAGGCGGCCGTCGGCGAGATAGTCGCGCAGATCCCATTCCGCACGCATCAGGATCCCGTGCCCGTCGAGCGCCCATTTCACGGCGATCTCGCCATCGTTCGTCGTCAGGTTGCCGTTGATCCGCACGGCTTCCGTATGGCGCGCCGTGCCGCGCCCGCTCGTCAGGCGCCAGATTCCGTAACCTTCGTCCCCCTGCCGGATGCCGATGCAATTGTGGCGCGTCAGGTCGTGCGGCGTCGCCGGTGTGCCGTGCTGCGCGAGATACACGGGCGCCGCGCACAGCAGCCGGCGGTTCGGCGCGAGCCGCCGCGCGACGACCCGCGTATCGGGCGGCTCGCCGAAGCGGATGCATACGTCGAACGCGTCGTCGGTGAGCGGCGGCGGCATGACCGACAACTGCAGCTGCACCGACACCTCCGGATAACGCGCGACGAAGCGCGAGATCGCGGGGCCGACCTGGTTACGCCCGAAGCCGAGCGTCGCGTTCACGCGCAGCAGCCCCTTCGGGCGCTGCTTCGCGCTGCCGAGCAGTTCGCCGAGTTCGTCCATCTGGTCGAGGATCCGGCGCGCATAGTCGAGATACACGTCGCCTTCGGGCGTCAGCATCATTCGCCGCGTCGTGCGGTTCACGAGCGTCACGCCCGCGCGCCGCTCCATCTGCGTGAGCCGCTTGCTGACGGCCGCCGCGGTGAGCCCGAGTTCGCGCGCGGCCGCGCTCAGGCTGCCCGACGCGGCCAGCGTCGAGAAGAAGCCGAGATCGGCCGGCTGAACGGTATCCGCCATGTCGGGATTCGTGAATCCAAGTTAAAGATGCTTTGAGTCTAGCACCGGTTCCCGCACTTCCGGTTCGGTAAAGTGCCTCCACGCTGACGATCAATCGAGGATGTGCGCATGAAGACCTACCGTATCGCAACGATTCCCGGCGACGGGATCGGCAAGGAAGTGGTGCCTGCGGCCAAGCAGGTGCTGGAAGCGCTGGCCCGCGGCAGCGACCGCTTTGCATTCGAGTTCGAGGATTTCGACTGGGGCGCCGACTACTACCGCCGGCATGGCGCGATGATGCCGGCCGACGGCCTCGACGCCTTGCGCGGCAAGGACGCGATCCTGTTCGGCTCGGCGGGCGACCCCGACGTGCCCGATCACGTGACGCTGTGGGGGCTGCGCCTGAAGATCTGCCAGGGCTTCGACCAGTACGCGAACGTGCGCCCGACGCGCATCCTGCCCGGCATCGACGCGCCGCTGAAGCGCTGCGGGCCCGACGACCTGAACTGGGTGATCGTCCGCGAGAACTCGGAAGGCGAATATGCGGGCGTCGGCGGCCGCGTGCACCAGGGCCATCCGATCGAGGCCGCGACCGACGTGTCGATCCTCACGCGTGCCGGCGTCGAACGCATCATGCGCTTCGCGTTCCGGCTCGCGCAGTCGCGCCCGCGCAAGCTGCTGACCGTGATCACGAAGAGCAACGCGCAGCGGCACGCGATGGTGATGTGGGACGAGATCGCGAAGCAGATTGCGCAGGAATTCCCCGACGTGACGTGGGACAAGGAGCTCGTCGATGCGGCGACCGCGCGCATGGTCAACCGGCCGGCGTCGCTCGACACGATCGTCGCGACCAACCTGCACGCGGACATCCTCAGCGATCTCGCGGCCGCGCTCGCCGGCAGCCTCGGCATCGCGCCGACCGGCAACATCGACCCCGAGCGCCGCTATCCATCGATGTTCGAGCCGATCCACGGCTCCGCGTTCGACATCATGGGCAAGGGGCTCGCGAATCCGGTCGGCACGTTCTGGTCGGTCGTGATGCTGCTCGAGCACCTCGGCGAAACGGCCGCCGCCGCGCGGGTGATGCAGGCGATCGAGGCAGTGACGGCCGACCCGTCGCTGCATACGCGCGACCTCGGCGGCAGCGCGACGACCGCGCAGGTGACGGCGGCAGTGTGCGAGCGCGTCGCGAACGCGGCGGTCGCCGCCTGACGACAAGCGCGGCGATGGGCAGGCGGCCCGCAACATAGCGGCCAGCGACCCGCGGCGGCGCGCGAGCGCAACCGGTTACCGGGCGTCGCCCGTTCATCGTCCCCGGATGTTCCTGCCCCGCGACTCGCGCGCCCGACGCGAGCCGGGCGCGCCGGCCAACGCGCTTCGCCGCGGCGCCGGCGAGCATTCATACGCCGAGTACGACTCGACGGCTCGACCTCGAAGGAGGAGACACATGCAAGCGGATCTGGAAACCCGCGTCGCGCGGAAACTGATGTGGCGCATCATTCCGTTCGTGATGCTGCTTTACTTCGTCAGCTTTCTCGATCGCGTCAACGTCGGCTTTGCCGCGATGACGATGAACAAGGCGATTGGCCTGTCGCCGACCGCGTTCGGGTTCGGCGGCGGCCTGTTCTTCATCGGCTACTTCCTGTTCGAGGTACCGTCCAACCTGATTCTTCATCGCGTCGGCGCGCGCATCTGGATCGCGCGCGTGATGATCACGTGGGGAATCGTGTCGGCCGTGTCCGCATTCGCGGCCGGGCCGACGAGCTTCTACGTGCTGCGCTTCCTGCTCGGCATGGCCGAAGCCGGGTTCTTCCCCGGCATCATCCTGTACCTGAGCCTGTGGTTTCCCGCGAAGCAGCGCGCGGTGGCCGCCGCGTGGTTCATGGCGGCCGCGCCGATCTCGACCGCGATCGGTTCGCCGCTGTCGGGCGCGATCATGCAGATGCCGCCGATGTTCGGGCTCGCCGACTGGCAGATGCTGTACATCGTCGAAGCGCTGCCGGCGGTCGTGCTCGGCTTCGCCGTGCTCAGGTGCCTGACCGATGCGCCGTCGAAGGCCGCGTGGCTGCGCGCGGACGAGCGCGACTGGCTGGTCGCGAAGCTGAAAGCCGAAGCCGATGCGCGCCACATGCATGCCGGGCATACGGCCGGCGCGTGGCAGGCGCTGCGCGACCCGCGCGTGCTGGCGCTCGCGCTGATCTACTTCGGCACGTCGGCGGGGCTGTACACGCTCGGCCTGTGGGCGCCGCTGATGGTCAAGCAGTTCGGCTTCACCGCGCTGCAGACGGGCCTGCTCACCGGGATCCCGAGCATCGCCGCCGTCGTCGCGATGATCGTCTGGGCGCGGCATTCGGACCGCACCGGCGAGCGCACGTGGCACGTCGTGATTCCGTGCGTGCTCGCGTGCATCGGTTTCGTGTTCGCGGGGCAGGCGAGCACAGCGCTGCTGACCGTGCTCGCGCTGGTGGTCGTCAACATCGGAATCAGCGCCGCGAAGGCGCCGCTGTGGGCGATGCCGAGCGCGTTCCTGTCCGGCGCCGGCGCGGCGGCGGGCATCGCGATGATCAATTCGATCGGCAATCTCGGCGGGTTCGTCGGGCCGTTCGCGATCGGCTGGTTGAAGCACGTGACGGGCGGGTATGCGGCGGGGCTCTACGTGGTGGCGGGCACGCTCGCGGTGTCGGCGGTCGTCACGCTGATGTTGAGCCGCAAGGGCGCGAGGGAAGCGGTCGTGCCGGGTGTGCGGCCTCACTCGTAAGCAGCGGATAGCCGGGCAGGCGCGCGTCGCGAACCTGCCCGGCGTTCATGCATCGTGCCGCGCGATCAGCTATGCGTGAGCGTCAGCGCATAGAACTTCACGACGGTGCCGGGCGTCGTCAGCGGCGTGCCGGACACGGCCGTCTGGTCGTAGTCGCCGGCCTTGAAGTAGAAGCTTTCGCCGTCGAAGCTCGAATCCATCGTGAAGGTCTTCGTCGTGCCGTTCGCGGTGACGGTGATCGTCGTGCCGCTCAGGCTCAGCGCGTAGCTGAACTTCTTGCCGACGCCGACCGTGGTGATCGGCGTGGTCGTCGACTTGCCGCCCTGGTTGGTGCTTTCAAGCAGTAATTGCACGACGCCGCCGGACGTGAACTGCAGCTCGCACAGCGGCTTGCTCGGGCCGGTGCCCTGGAAGATCTGGCCGATCGTCGTGTGATCGGGCACCTGCGCGACGGCCACCGTCGCGTTCAGCCGGTTGGTACCGGAGGTGGGCCAGATCGCGTTCTCGCGCAACTCGGTGCGCGGATGCAGCGAGCCGGACGTCGTCCAGCCCTGCGTCGGGTCCATCATCACCATCGATCCGTCGCTGCCGTCCGTATAGAAATACGTCGGGTTCACATAGCCGCCCGCGAGCGACGAACCGCTCACCGTGTCGACCTTGCCGGACGAGCCGGTCGGCAACTGCAGTGTGAACGGCGCGAGGTTGAAGTTCGAGCCGGGCGGGTTCGACGGGCTGAGCGCCATCGCGGTGGCCTGCTGGCGCGCGGCGGCGGCCGGGCTGGCCGGATCGTCGCCGCCGCACGCGGACAGGCACGCAACGGACAGAACGGCGACGACGCACGGGATGATCCTGTTCTTCATGGTGTCTCTCTCTGATGGTCCGTGGCTGGGTGCCACGTTGTGGATAACGTTTTCCTATTGAGGCGCTTGATCGTCGAAGCGAGATCGGTTGCCCGTAGAAAGCACTCCAAAATACAGAAAGCAGGTAAGGCTCGAAATGTGGAACAGTGATGCCGGGAATTGCTGGAGTTTTAAGGCTTGCGATCGGCTTTCCGTGAAACTGCTCAGGCCGATCGAGGACGATGCTAGCAAGAAGTATTGGAAGAGTAAACGTTTTCCTATTTTGGTCAGAGAAATAGTTTTCGCTGGCTGAGGCTAGGTATCCGCGTGCCGGCGTGAAGGGCGCGGGCAGGTGTGCCGGTTACGACTCCGTCGCCGCGACTTGTTGTGCGATACGCGCCGCACAAGCATCGGGTGTCGCATCGGACGTATCGAGCACCATCCGGCTGAACGGCCGTGACGCATAGCCTTCGCGATACATTTCGGCGATCCGGTTGCGCTCCCAGTCCGTCAGCGCACGCGTGCCGCGATTCGACGCCGCGACTGCTTCCGGCGGCGCGAGCGTCACGACGAACAGCCGTGCATCGCGCGCAGCGCTAGCGGCGCGCAGCCGCTCGAATTCCGTTTCGCCGATCGGATAGGCGATGACCAGATGACGCTCCCGCGCGTGCGTGATCTGCGTGACGAGACGCTCGAGCGCGATCGCCCACTGCACGTCGAATGGTGCGTCTTCGGGCGCATCGTGATCGTCGCCGTCGATGAAGCGTGCGTCGGGCAGTACGCGCGCGAGCGCGAGACCGATCGTCGTCTTGCCGCTGTTGATTGGGCCGTTCAGGTGGATGATGGTAAGGGCGGTCATGGGTGAGCGCAGGAATCGGAAGACTCGCAGCTTGCCATGACGGGTGCGGCGATGCTGTGCCGTTGGTACGTCACGCGATGCGATTGTGGAAAGCAGAAACGCGGGGGAGAGGCGGGGAAGCGGCAGGTTGCGTGCGCGAAGCGGATACGCCCACACAGCCTGCCCGGCCGTACCGCATCCATCGATGCGATACGGCGTCGAGCGAAGCGACTTACTTCTCGTCGCCCTTGATCTGCGGCAGCGCCGACGTCTCACCCGGCGTCAGCAGCCCGACTTGCGAATACACGCGCAGCTTGTCGCGCGTATCGGTGATGTCGAGGTTGCGCATCGTCAGCTGGCCGATCCGGTCGCGCGGCGAGAACGTCGACGCCACCTTCTCCATCGACAGGCGTTCCGGCTGGTACGTGAGGTTCGGCGACTTCGTGCTCAGGATCGAGTAGTCGTTGCCGCGGCGCAGTTCGATCTTCACTTCGCCGGTGATCGCGCGTGCGACCCAGCGTTGTGCGGTTTCGCGCAGCATGATCGCCTGCGGGTCGAACCAGCGGCCCTGGTACAGCAGGCGGCCGAGGCGGCGGCCGTTCTCGCGATACTGCTCGATGGTGTCTTCGTTGTGGATGCCGGTGACGAGACGCTCGTACGCGATGTACAGCAGCGCGAGGCCCGGGGCTTCGTAGATGCCGCGGCTCTTCGCCTCGATGATGCGGTTCTCGATCTGGTCGCTCATGCCGAGGCCGTGGCGGCCGCCGATGCGGTTCGCTTCCAGCAGCAGCTCGACCGGGTCGGTGAACTCGACGCCGTTCAGCGCGACCGGCTGGCCGGCTTCGAAGCGCACCGTCACTTCTTCCGCGGCGATCTTCACGTCGTCGCGCCAGAACGCGACGCCCATGATCGGGTTCACGATCTTGATGCCGCTTTCGAGGCTTTCGAGATCCTTTGCTTCGTGCGTCGCGCCGAGCAGGTTCGAATCGGTCGAGTAGGCCTTCTCGGCCGACATCTTGTACGCGAAACCGGCCTGGTTCATGAATTCGGACATTTCGGCACGGCCGCCGAGCTCGTCGATGAACGTCTGGTCGAGCCACGGCTTGTAGATCTTCAGATCCGGGTTCACGAGCAGGCCGTAGCGGTAGAAACGCTCGATGTCGTTGCCCTTGTACGTGCTGCCGTCGCCCCAGATGTTGACGCCGTCTTCCTTCATCGCGGCGACGAGCATCGTGCCCGTCACGGCGCGGCCGATCGGCGTGGTGTTGAAGTACGTGACGCCTGCGGTCGTGATGTGGAACGCGCCGCTTTGCAGCGCCGCGATGCCTTCGGCGACGAGCTGCGCGCGGCAGTCGATCAGGCGGGCGCCGGCTGCGCCGTATTCGATCGCGCGTTTCGGGATCGCGTCGTAATCGTCTTCGTCGGGCTGGCCGAGGTTCGCCGTGTATGCGTACGGGACGGCGCCCTTGAGTTTCATCCAGTGCAGTGCAGCGCTGGTGTCCAGGCCGCCGGAGAAGGCGATACCGACCTTCTGGCCGGTCGGGAGGCTTTCGAGAATCGTGCTCATAGGAATTACCGTGGATTGAAGCCGGTGGGATCGTATTTCGCGGAATATGCGAGTATCGGCTGTCCGGCAGGTTGGGGCAAGGGCTGATTTTCGCGCGGAACCGTCGTCGGGCCTGTCGCAGCGGGCCTGGCGGGTGGTTAACCGGGTGGAGAACACCGCGCTCGCCGGTGCGACATCGCGGCAGAAACAGGCATCGACAAGCCCGGCCGCGGGCCGTGCTTCCGGGGCCGGATCGGCTGACGGACGGGGCGGCCCGCCGTCAGGATGCCGATGCGCCGAGCTGAAAGGTATATGAAAGGCTGGCTCGCGAGGCCCGGACTCCCGCCGACGTCAGATATTCCACGACTGCGCGGTGTCGAGCAGCTTCTCGCGTAGCTGGTCGACTTCCCCGGCCAGCTTGGCCGTGATCGACACGTAGCCGGACAACTCCGGCGGCGGCGCGACGTGCGGCGGGTCGGCCGGCCGGCGGCGCGGCGAGAGCCGGCTCGGCGTGCCGAACTTGAGCGCGCGGCTCGCGCCGACCAGTGTGTCGCGGATGCGCCGGTTCACGGCCCTCATGTCGACGCGCATGTATTCGCGGGCCGCGACGTCGTCGCGGGCCGGCACCGCGCTCGACAGGATCTCCAGATAGCCGATGCACAGGCGCAGGCTGCGCTGGATCGCCTCGAGCTGCGTCATCGACGTCTCGCATTCCTTCGACACCGACGGCATCAGCGAGCGCAACTGCACGAGCAGCGCGCTCAGCGCGGCCATTTCCTTCAGGTGCGCGTCGTCGCTGACCTGGCGGTCGCCCGCGAGCCGCGCATGCACGGCCGCGCACGCGCGCAGCGCGTCGGCGAGCTTGTAGCGCCACGAATAGGTCGCGTAGAGCGGCAACGCGAACGAGAACGCCAGCGCGATCGCGATGCCGACCAGCACGTTCACGGCGCGCCACAGGCCGTCGACGATCTCGTTGTCGCCGTGCCCGGCGACGATCACCATCGTGATCGCCGACAGCAGCGCGATGTAGCCGGCCTTGCCGATCGCGTGATACGCGCAGATACCGCACGCGAGCGCCATCAGCAGGTAGATCGCGAACGGCGCGTGCAGGAACGAGTAGAGGAGGATCAGCCCGAGCCCGGCCAGCGCGCCGATCGACGTGCCGAGCGCGCGCTCGGCCGCCTTCTTGCGGATGTTGCCGTGGTGCTGCAGCCCGCCGACGACGATCAGCACGGTGATCGTCGACCACTCGCCGTGCGGCACGTTCAGGCCGGTGGACAGCGCGATCGACACGAGAATCGCGAGCGAGACGCGCGCCGCATGGATCAGCTTCGCGTGCCGGTAGCGGCGGTACGGGTCGAGCAGTGGGCGGAGCGCGTTGCGCAGGAGCGGCGGCAGCCGGGTAGGGAGCGGGGTGGTCATGGCGGAACGGGAGTGGCCGGAACGCGCACGGCGGCCTGCGCGGGCCGGCGCCGCGCCGCGTGCGCAGCAGAAGTCACGCTAACCGAACGCGGGAAACCTGTCCACCGCGCGGTCATCCGGCCCGGCCGGCCGCGGCGCGATTTCACGTCACGTCACGGCGATGTCATGCGCCGGCGGCGCTCGGCTGCGCCTCCAGCACGCGGTTGCGGCCGCCGGACTTCGCGCGGTACAGCGCCTCGTCGGCCCGTCGCAGCAGCGTCGCGGCGTTCACGCGGCCGTCGGTGGCGGTCGCCGCGCCGATGCTGGCCGTGACGCGCCCGTACGGGCTTTTCGCGTGCTCGATGTCGAGCGCCGCGATCGCGCGCCGGATGCCCTCGGCGACGGTCAGCGCGCCTTGCGCATCGGTGTCGGGCAGCGTGACGACGAATTCCTCGCCGCCGTAGCGCGCGACGTGATCGCTGTCGCGGCGCAGGCAGCGCGACGCGGTCTGCGCGACGCGCCGCAGCACGTCGTCGCCGGCCGGATGGCCGTAATAGTCGTTGAATGCCTTGAAGTGATCGACGTCGACGAACAGCACCGACAGCGGGCGCCCGCTGCGCGACGCACGCTGCGCCTCCTTCGCGAGCACCGTGTCGAACGTGCCGCGGTTGTCGAGGCCCGTCAGCGCATCGGTGTGCGCGAGCCGGTACAGCTTCGATTCGGCGACCTGGCGGCGCTTCAGCTCGCGCGACAGCGCCAGCGACCCCCACGCGATGAATCCGGTGAACAGGCACATCAGCACGACGGTCCAGATCGCGCGGTGGTGCCACGACGCGTAGATGTCGATCTCGGCGGGCGCGACGTCGACGATCAGCGGCAGGGCGGCGAGATGCTTGTAAACATAGATGCGCCGGATGCCGTCGATCGCGCCGACCCCGGTCAGCGCGCCGTCGCGGGCGCGCTGCGATTCGATGAACAGCGGAGAGTTGTGCAGGTCGAGGCCGACCACGTGCGGGTCGTACGGCAGGCGCGACACGAGCGTGCCGTTGTCCTCGACGATCGCCGCGCTGCCGTGCTTGCCGACCGCCAGGCCGTCGAGCAGCGCGCGGAAGTAGTCGATGCTGAGCGTGCCGACGACGATGCCGGCGAACGCGCCGTCGGGCCGGCTGATCCGGCGGCTGAGGGCGATCGTCAATGCGCCGCCGCGCAGCCGGGACGCATACGGCCGGCTGATGTAGAGGCCCTGGGCAAGCTGGTCGCGATGCACGGCGAAATAGTCGCGGTCGCCGAAATTGCCTTGCCGGGCGGGCGACGCGCTCGAATCGATCACGATATTGCCGTGTGCATCCATCACGAAGATCGACCCGAGATACTCGCCGGTCGCCGCGCGGTCGAACAGCAGCCGGTGGCGCTGGTGCGGGGGCAGCGTCGCCAGTTCAGGATCGGTAATGCCGTCGACGACGTTCTGCAGCGACAAATCGTAGAGCTCGATATTGCGCGCGATATCGCGTTCGATCAGCAGCATCAGGTTGCGTGCATTTTCGACCGCATGGTCGTATGCATCGCGCCGCGCCTCGATTAAAAGCGACGTGGAAAGCCCCCAGCTGAACATCAGCAGCACGATCCCCGCTACGAGTACGCCGCGGGGCGACAGAATGCGTGCCACGATCGACGCGGTATGGCGGCGCAGCGCGGCGGGCAGCGTGAATGACTTCATCCTCGATGGGGGCGGGCGGCGGATTTCGCGTCGTGGGCGATTCCGTACGCTGTTTATTTTGAATCGGGCCGCATTATCTCGCGAATTCCGGACATTCGCCTGCACATGCAAAACATGCATGCGGATACCGCCGATTCCCAACCGTTACGCATCGTTACCGCTTGTCATGCGGGTGATTTGATTTGAATCAATCGTCGATATCGGTTGTATTGTCTGAATAATTCCGTGATTACCCGGCGATTATGCATGCCGGCGCGGTATCGGGCGGATTGCGACGGGACAGTGGCGAAACACCGGGCGGATCGGAGAATCGAATAACCATTCGCGGCGCGGGGTTTTTGAGCCGACCTGCGACGACGGCCCGCTTCGACGCGGCCAACCCCTTGATTCTGCGAAATCTCCGCGGCGGCGGCGGACGGTGGCACCTCAGCTGTCCCCGGGACGAATCAGGTAGAATCCGCGCTTCGCCGCAGGCGCCCACCGCGCAACGCGTATCGGGGCCGCATCGAATGCATCGCAGGACGCGCACCGCGCTCCGATTCCGCATGCGCCGGCTACGGATGCCGGCCCGCTCAACGTTCGTCTCGTTTATGTCCGCAATTCCGAAATCCGATCCATCCGGTTCGTCAGCGAACCCACCCAAGCTTCATCGCGCGCTGAAGGCGCGCCATCTGACGATGATCGCCATCGGCGGCTCGATCGGCACGGGCCTGTTCGTCGCGTCCGGCGCGTCGATCTCCCAGGCCGGCCCCGGCGGCGCGATGGTCGCGTACATGGCGATCGGCCTGATGGTCTATTTCCTGATGACGAGCCTCGGCGAAATGGCCGCGTTCATGCCGGTGTCGGGCTCGTTCGCGACCTACGGCGCGAAATACGTGGACGAAGGCTTCGGCTTCGCGCTCGGCTGGAACTACTGGTACAACTGGGCCGTGACGATCGCGGTGGAGCTGGTCGCCGCGCAGCTCGTGATGCATTACTGGTTTCCGGACGTGCCGGGCGTGTGGTGGAGCGAGGCGTTCCTCGGCGTGATGTTCCTGCTCAACGCGCTGACCGTGCGCGGCTTCGGCGAAGCCGAATACTGGTTCGCGCTGATCAAGGTCGTCACCGTGGTCGCGTTCATCGGCGTCGGCCTGCTGATGATCTTCGGCATTCTGAAGGGCGCGCCGAGCAATGGCTGGGGCAACCTGACGATCGGCGACGCGCCGTTCGCGGGCGGCCTGCCGGCGCTGATGGGCGTTGCGATGATCGCCGGCTTCTCGTTCCAGGGCACCGAGCTGATCGGCGTCGCGGCCGGCGAATCGGAAAACCCGCGCACGACGATCCCGCGCGCGGTGCGCCAGGTGTTCTGGCGCATCCTGCTGTTCTACGTGTTCGCGATCTTCGTGATCGGCGTGCTGATTCCGTATACCGACCCGAACCTGCTGAAGACGGACGTGACCGACATCGGCGTGAGCCCGTTCACGCTCGTGTTCCGCCACGCGGGCCTCGCGTTCGCGGCCGGCGTGATGAACGCGGTGATCCTGACGGCCGTGCTGTCGGCCGGCAACTCGGGCATGTACGCGTCCACGCGGATGCTCTACAACCTCGCGACCGAAGGCCGTGCGCCGAAGATCTTCGCGAAGCTGTCGGCGGGCGGCGTGCCGCGCAACGCGCTGTACGCGACGACGGCCGTCGGCGCCTTGTGCTTCTTCACGTCGCTGTACGGCGACAAGACCGTGTATCTGTGGCTGCTGAACACGTCGGGGATGACCGGCTTCATCGCATGGCTCGGCATCGCGGTCAGCCACTACCGGTTCCGCAAGGGCTACGTGAAGCAGGGCTACGCGCTCGACCAGCTGCCGTACCAGTCGAAGTGGTTCCCGTTCGGCCCGTTGTTCGCGTTCGTGCTGTGCCTCGTGATCGCGCTCGGCCAGGACTATCAAGCGTTCCTCGCGAACCGGATCGACTGGGCCGGCGTCGCCGCGACCTATGTCGGCATTCCGCTGTTCCTCGTCGTGTGGCTCGGCTTCCGGTTCCTGAAGAAGAGCCGCTTCGTGCGCTACGAAGACATGGAAATCGCGCCGTGGATCGCCGCGAGTCGCGGCGCGCAGCGCCAGCCGGTGGCGAACCGCGAAACCGCGGGCTGACGCGGGCGCGGCGCGTGGCCGCGTGACGTACGACGAAACGGGAAGCCTCGCGCTTCCCGTTTTTTTTGCCCGGCTTTTGCCTGCACGGGGTCAAAGCCGGTTATATTGCCCGACCCTACCGGGCCGCGGCCCGGCCGGCGCGAGGCACGCCGCGCGGATCGGCATCCGGCGCGCGCGACATGCGGCGGCCGGCGAATCGCCCGGCGTTTTCATCGTTCCGTCCGGGCCGATACGGCCCGCGGAGCGCGCAACCCAGAGGAATCCATGAGCGCATCACCCGCCGAGCGGAAGGCCGGACCCGTTTCCATCGTGCGACTCGAAGCCGCGATCAACGCGTGGCGCGAAGTGTACCCGCCGGCGCCGGACGGCGAGGACGGCTACGCGCTCGACGCCGGCAGCAATTGCCTCGCCGAGCTGTACGGCACGATGATCTGCTACCAATTGCCGGACGTGCCGCTCGACTCGCTGAGCGATGCGCAGCGCGACGCGCTCTACGCGACCGAGGTGTGACGGACGGCCCACACGGTGCCGCGGCGCGGTATCAGTGAACGAACGGGAAGCGTTGCGGCTTCCCGTTTTGCTTTGCGCGGCGCCGGCCGCCGCTGCGCGCGCAATGCGGTTCGCGCCGGGATCGGTGCCGGCTGAGGTATCGTGACGGGATCGGGAGGCAGGTGACCGACAGGGCCGGTGTGGACGGCCGGCGCCCGCGCCGTGCGCGGTGCCGAATGAACATCCGTCGCCTGCCCGGGAGGATTCGAACATGGAGTTGAGACACCTCCGCTACTTCGTCGCGGTCGCCGAAGAGCGGAATTTCACGCGGGCGGCCGAGCGGCTGCATATCGCGCAGCCGCCGCTGAGCCGGCAGATCCAGCAGCTTGAGGAAGCCCTCGGCGTGCCGCTGTTCGAGCGCAATGCGCGGCCGCTGAAGCTGACCGACGCGGGCCGCTTCTTCTATTCGCACGCGGTGCAGCTGCTCGCGCAGACGACCGAACTCGAATCGATGACGAAGCGGGTCGGCAAGATCGAGCGCAGCATGTCGGTCGGCTTCGTCGGTTCGACGCTGTACGGGATGCTGCCGAAGATCATCCGGCGCTTTCGCAGCGAGTATCCGGCGGTCGAGCTGAGCCTGCACGAGATGTCGACGATGGACCAGATCAAGGCGCTGAAGGAAGGGCGCATCGACGTCGGGTTCGGGCGCATCCGCCACGAGGATCCGAGCGTGCGGCGCGTCGTGCTGCGCGAGGAGCGGATGATCGTCGCGCTGCCGGTCGGCCATGTGCTGGACAGCGCGAAGCCCGTGCTGTCGCTGCACGATCTCGTGAACGACACGCTGATCATCTTTCCGAAGGCGCCGCGCCCGAGCTATGCGGACCAGGTGCTCGCGGCCTTTCACGATCGCGCGTTGCAGCCGCGCAAGATCTACGAGACGCGCGAACTGCAGATCGCGCTCGGCCTCGTCGCGATGGGCGAGGGCGTGTCGGTCGTGCCGCAAAGCGTGTACGGGCTGAAGCGCGACGACATCAGCTACAAGCCGCTCGACGACCCGAACCTCGTGTCGCCGATCATCATGAGCATGCGGATGCTCGACGAATCGGAGGATCTCCGCGCGATGCAGGCGCTGATCTACCGGCTGTACGACGAGGCGCAGATGGAGTATCTGCCGCCGCAGCCCGAATGAACGCGCGGACGGTGGGGGCTTGCTTGACGCTGCGTTCGGGGGCGGGCCAACATCGCAGGATCCGATACGGCCGCCGAGGGGCGGCCGCTTTCATGCAGACGACACACACATGACCGATATCCCGATCGAGGAGACAACCGTCGAGACGCCGCAAGGGCGCCTCTTCGCGAAACGCTGGCGCGGTGGTCCGACGCAACAGGCGGCGGGGGCGTCGAAGCACCACGCACCAATCGTCCTGCTGCACGATTCGCTCGGCTGCGTCGAACTGTGGCGCGACTTTCCCGCGCAGCTTGCGCGCGCCACGCAGCGCGACGTGATCGCCTACGATCGCCTCGGCTTCGGTCGTTCCGATCGCCATCCGGGAACACTCGGCGCGACATTCGTGCGCGACGAGGCCGATCACGCGTTCGCGGCACTACTCGAACAACTGGGCGTCGACGCGTTCGTCGCGCTCGGGCACAGCGTCGGCGGCGGGATGGCGGTCGGGTGTGCGGCCGCGCATCCGGCGCGTTGCCGCGCGCTCGTGACGATCGCCGCGCAGGCATTCGTCGAGGATCGCACGCTGGCCGGCATCCGCGACGCGGGGCAGCAGTTCGACGAACCGGGCCAGCTCGACCGGCTCACGCGCTATCACGGCGACAAGGCCGAATGGGTGCTGCGCGCGTGGGTCGACACGTGGCTGTCGCCGGCTTTTCGCGACTGGAATCTCGACGACGAATTGCCGCGCGTGCAATGCGCGACGCTCGCGATTCACGGCGAAGACGACGAATACGGGTCCGACGTGCATCCGAAGCGGATTGCCGCGCGTGTCGCGGGGCCGTCGTCGTATCTGTTGCTCGGCCAGTGCGGGCACATGCCGCACCGTGAGCGAACCGGCGACGTGCTGGCCGCCGTCGCGACGTTGCTGCGCGACGCGCTCGCCTGAGCGCTGCAGCCACCGGCGGGCAGGCGCCCGCCGGCCGTCAGAACGCGAGCTGGATGGCGAGGTCGATCGCGAGCACGGCGATCGAGAGGCCGATCCCGAGGACCACGTTCGGCAGCCGGTGCTCGAAGTCGCGATTGTCGCGACGCATCGCGGCGCCGAGCAGGAAGATCGCCTCGACGACGATCTGCAGTCCGACGAACAGCAGCATCAGCAGATACTCGTAACCCATCTGCTTGAACGCGCCGAATTGCATCCCGTGATCGCGGATCCATTGGCCGACGCGCAGCAGTTCGTAAACGAACAGCAAGACGGGAAACAGGTAGCTGATGAAATAGGTCGGCGCGGTGGCGTGCCGTAGTTCGAGGTGGAAGTGCTGATGCGTGGTTGCCATCACGAATCCCTCCTTGCAACGCATGATTGCGGTCGCGACGGCGGCGCGACAACGTGCAAACGAAGGGATTACCCGAGGCGTCGTGCGCGGCCGTACGACATCAGCATACTGCTGCACGGGAAATTTGGCATGCGATGCGTGCGTTCGTCGTAAAAATGCATCTGTGCCGCGCGACGCGTTCGTCGCGTCGTATTCGCCGGAAACGTCGCGTCGACCGTCTCCGTGGCGCTCGCACCCGGCGAGCGCCCGACCGGCCACTGGCCATCGCTCACCGCTTACCGCTCACCGGCGCCGCTCAGCCTTTCGCTTCCGCGCCTTCGACGAACAGCTTCGCGACCGCCTGGAACTCCCGTTTCAGCGACAGCCCCGGCACGGTCAGCCAGCGCAGCATCGCCGCGAGATACAGGTGATGGAACCACGTCGCGAGCTGGTCGGCCCGCAGCGTGCCGTTCAGTTCGCCGGATTGCTGCCCGGCCGCGATCAGTTGCTGCCACACGCGCGTGATATCGCTGCCGTTCTCCCCACCGCTTGCCGGTTCGACCGCGCCGATGCTCAGGAAGCGATGGCGCAGATACGCGAGCAGGTAAGCGGGATGCTGCTCGCACCACGCAGCCGATGCATCGAGCACGCAGCCGATGCGTGACGCGAAGGTCTTGCGCCGCGCGACGTCGCGCTGCAGATGCGCGAGATCGCGTGCGAGTTCACCCTCCAGCCAGTGCGCGAGCACGGCTTCCTTCGTTGCAAAGTGGTTGTACAGCGTGCGCTTCGCGACATCGGCCTGCGCGGCGATCTGTTCCATCGTGACGGCTTCATAGCCGTGCGCGTCGAACAGGCGCGCACCGGTGGCGGCGAGATGCGCGAGCATCTGGATGCGCTTGCGTGCGCGGCGGCCCGGATCGTCGGTCGGAGTCGTCATGGCGGGGGATTGACTGAAAGTGCACGAGTTGCATTAGTATACGACGTGCATTTTTTTGAATCCACCCGTTCCAGCCGGGTACGAGGAGTCACGCATGAAACTCGTCATCGCCACCTACGGCACCGAAGGCGACGCGCGCCCGCTCGCGGCGCTCGGCCGTGCGCTGATCGATGCCGGCCACGATGTCCGGCTGCTGGCCGATGCGGCGACGCTCGGATCGGCCGCGGTGCTGGGCGTACCGTCGGCGTCGTTGTCCGGCGATATCCGCCGGGCGATTGCGCCGGATGGCGCATTGGCCGATGCGGTGCGCGGTCGCGGCGGTTTCAATGACACGTCGAAGGCGCTTGCGGCGATCGCCAATGCGAACACGGCTGCGTGGATGCGCGAAATCGCGGATGCGTCGGCAGGCTGCGACGCGATTCTCGTGTCGGGGCTCGCATCGTTCGTCGGCTTGTCGGTCGCCGAGTATCGCGGCGTGCCGGCGATCGGCACCGGCATGATCCCGATCACGCCCACCACCGAATTCGCGTCGCCGTTCCTGCCGCCGGGGAAATTGCCGCGCTGGCTGAACCGCACGAGCCACCGGTTCGTGAACGCGCTGTTGTGGCAGGCGTTCAGGAAGGCGACGAATGCGGCACGAGCGAGCGTGTGCGGGTTGCCGCCGCGCAAGCATGTATGGACTGACCATCCGATGCTGTACGGCGTATCGCCGGCGCTGCTGTCCGGCCCGGGCGACTGGCCGTCGAATGTACAGGCGTGCGGCCAGTGGCGGATCGATGCGCATGCCTGGGCGCCGCCGCCTGATCTCTCGACCTTTCTCGAAGCGGGCGATCGCCCCGTGTACATCGGTTTTGGCAGTATGGCCGGCTTCGATCGCACCGCGATGATCGATGCGTTGACGCGTGCGCTCGCCGGCCGGCGCGCGCTGTTTTATCCGGGCTGGAGCGGCATCGACGCGTCGATGCTGCCGGCGAACGTTCGCGCGATCGGCGATACGCCGCATGACTGGCTGTTCCCGCGCGTATCGACGGCGATCCATCACGGTGGATCGGGCACCACGCATTCGGCGGCGCGGGCCGGCATTCCGTCGGTCGTCGTGCCGTTCGCGGGCGATCAGTTCTTCTGGGCGAACCGGCTGCACAGGCTCGGCGTGGCGGATGCGCCGGTGGCGGGGCGACGCGTGGACGCCGCCGCACTGGCGCGGGCCATCACATTTGCCGAACGGGACGAAACGAAAGCGCGCGCGATCGAACTCGGCGCGCGCATCGCGCAAGAAGAAGGGTTGAAGGGGGCCGTCAGTGCAATCGAGCGATGGGGGCGTGCCGTAGCGCGGTGAGCCCGCGCATCCACCTCAGAAATGCCCGGTGAACCGGTACCGGCTGCCCGGGTGCCACAGATTGGCGACCGACGCGACCATCCCCTGCGACCACGTGCGCCGATGCAGCAACAGGCACGGCTCGCGGTCGTCCATCGTCAGGTGGCGGCGCGTTTCGGCGTCGGGCATCGCGGCCTCGATCCGGTATTCGACGCGCTGCAGCGGCGCGACGCGCGTCAGGTACTGGTTCGGCGTCGTCGTCGTGAAGTCCTGCAACGCGTATTCGGGCGCGCAGGCCGGATTGACCCAGCGCTCCTCGAGCTGCACGGGCGTGTCGTTCTCGAAGTGCAGCACGCGCGAATGGAAGATCGGGCTGCCCGTGTCGATCTGCAGCTCGTCGGCGAGCTTCGCATCGGCGACGGCCGCGCCGACCTGCAGCACCTGCGCGCGATAGCCGTGGCCGCGCGCGGCGACTTCGTCCGAGATGCTGCGGATCGCGACGAGCGTCGATTCGTACTTCGGCGACGCGACGTACGTGCCGGAGCCGCGCGTGCGCGTGAGCACCTGCTCGGCGGTCAACTCGCGCAGCGCGCGGTTGACGGTCATCCGCGCGACGTTGAATTCGCGCGCGAGCTCGTTCTCCGACGGCACCTGGTCGCCTTCCGCCCATTCGCCGGCATGAATGCGCGCGAGGATGAAGTCCTTGATTTCCTGATAGATCGGTGTGGTCATGGGATCACGATTCGAGAGTCGGCAGCGGCCCGCCGCCGAATGCCGATCCGGCGCGCGCCCGGCGCCGAGTGTACCGGTTTCGCGGACGCGCGGGCCCGGATTCCCCGAATGATCCCTGTTCGGCCGGCGCGCGTCCATGCGGGATTGCACAGAGCGGCCGGCCTTGGGCGGCTGGCGTGCGGTCAGAACCGATGCCGGATGCCCACCGTCCCGACCACCTGCGTGTTGGTCGACGAAGCCGCGAGCCCCGTGACGTTCGCGAAGCCGAGCGTCGCGCCCGCCGGCACGCCGAACTGGTGCTGGTAGACGGTTTCCGCATACACGTCGGTGCGCTTGCTCAGCGCGTAGTCGGCCATCAGCGTCACCTGGTGCCATTTCGGCCGATGGCTGCCGGTTGCGTCGTCGTAGCGGCCGTTGGTGAACGTATAGGCGCCCGCGAACGAGACGGCCGGCGTCAGCGCATAGCGCGCGTTGACCTCGAAGTTGTCGAAGCGCAGCGCATTCAGCGCGCCGGGCAGCGACGACGCAGCCGTTTCGTCAAACATCGAATGCGTCCACAGCGCGCCGACCGTCAACTGGTCGAACGCGTAGCTGCCGCCCGCGCCCATCACGCGCTGGCGCACGGCCGGGAAGTTCGGCCCGTCGTTGGTCGACAGTGCACCGCCGGCCGTCAGCCCGCCGCGGTTGAGCTGCAGGTACGCGGCGCCGAGGCTGACCGGCCCGTTTGCGTACGACACGCCCGCGCTGTATGCGCGGTTGTTCGCAAAGCCGCCGGCCGCGTTGCTGAACCCGTACAGGCCGCCGAACTGCCAGCCGGCGAGCGTCGGGCTCGTGTATTTCACCGCGTTGTCGATGTAGAACGAATCGTCGAGGTTGTCGTTGTCGAACGGATGCGACGCGAGGTTGTTGCCGTCGCCGTTGTTCGCCATCGCGAGCGGGCCGAGATAATCGACCACGGCATCGTATTGGCGGCCGAGCGTCAGCGCACCGTACTGGTCGCTCTGCAGGCCGACGTACGCGCGGCGGCCGAACATCGTGTTCTTGTAGGACTGCGTGCCGTTGTTCAGGTTGAAGCCGTTTTCGAGGCGGAACAGCGCATGCAGGCCGCCGCCGAGATCCTCGTTGCCGCTCAGGCCGAAGACCGTATTCGACAGCAGGCCGCTGCCTTGCTGCCACGCGCTTTTACCCGACTGGTTGTTCGTATAGACGATACCCGCATCGAGCATCCCGTAGAGCGTGACGCTGCTTTGCGCATGCGCGGCGGCGCTGAGGAACGCGAGGGAGAGGGTACCGGCGACTGCTTTTTTCATTGGTTGTGCTTCCTGGAAAGGCCCGTAGCGACGGGAACGACGATCCGGCGCGCGCACCGGCGGCGAGCGTGCGCGGCTCGTGATGAAGACGAACCGCACGCGTTCGCACCGGAGACGCGCGTTCGAATCGATGAAAGGGGAGCGGGCGCGTGACGCGTGTCACGCGCGGCCGCATCGGAGGCCGGCTAGTGCTGCAGCAGGCGGATCGTGCCGAATTCGGCGGCCGGCAGCAGGCGGAGGATCGACAGGATGGCGGGTGACGCCTGCGACCGTGCGACTTCGAGCTCGATGCATGCGCGCCCGGTGCGATTGTCGATCGCGGCCGTATAGAAGTTGAGCGCGGTGCCGACCGCCTGGTGCAGCAGGCGCCGCACGACGGCGAGGTTGTCCGATTCGACGCGGATCGACAGCAGCACGAGCTCGTCGGCAGCGCACCGGCGCCGCGAACGAACGGACGGCAGATCGCGTGAAGCGGCGGTTTCGGTTCTGGTCGGTTTCATGCTGGCATCCCCGGATCGCATCGTGCTCCGCACCGCGGAGATCTCGTCTTGGACATGTCGCCCATTCTAGGAATCGCGGTGAAGATACGGTGTATAGACTCGTATTGGCCCCGAAAAGAACGCATAAAAACGCCATCGCCGCCGGCTTTCGTCTTTACAGCTTTTTTACTCCGCGTAAGGAAATTGAACACCGCTTTGATACGCGGATTTCTACACTGTCGCATCCCATTCGCCAGATGAGCATGGGGGCGTCACACGGGCCTGCGCCGACACGGCGAGGCCCGGTGCACCGACGATCGCGCGGTGTTGCCGCGCATATGAAAAAGGGGAAAGCCATGTTGTGGATCACCGGCGCGTTGTCGCTCGCGCTCTTTATCTATCTGTTTCATGCGTTGATCAAACCCGAGCGGTATTGATTGGCGCGATTCAACAGGAATTCGAAAATATCGGTGAATGTCATGAGCGATCTGCTTTTCATCTTTTTCACGCTCGCGTTCTTTGCCTTGACGGCGGGTTTCATCACCGGCCTTGACCGGATCTGAGCGAGCGTCGACATGTTCAACAATCTCATTCAATTCGCGATCGTTCTCGCGATCATGCTGGCGCTGGTGCCCGTCGTCGGGAAATGGCTCGCGCACGCCTTTACGAGCCCGCGCCACGCGTGGGTCGAACGCCGTACCTATGCGCTGCTCGGCGTGAATCCCGACGAAGCGATGTCGTGGCAGCGCTACGGCATGGTGCTGCTGCTCAGCAATGCCGGGATGATGCTGGTCGGCTACCTGCTGCTGCGCATCCAGGACACGCTGCCGTTCGACGCGCTGCAGCGCGCGTCGCAAAGCCCCGACCTCGCGTTCAACACCGCCGCGTCGTTCATCACGAACACGAACTGGCAGGCGTATGCGGGCGAGAGCAGCCTGTCGAACTTCTCGCAGATGGCCGTCATCACGTTCCTGATGGTGGTCAGCGCGGCGACCGGCGTCGCGGCCGCGGGCGGCTTCATCCGCGGGCTGAGCCGCAAGAGCGCGGCGGACATCGGCAACTACTGGGTCGACTTCACGCGCGTGACCTATCGCGTGCTGCTGCCGCTCAGCTTCGTGATGGCGCTCGTATACGTGTGGCAGGGCATGCCGCAGACGCTCGCGTCCGACGCATGGGCGACCACGCTCGAAGGCGCGCGCCAGCAGATCGTGATGGGGCCCGTGGCCAGCCTCGAATCGATCAAGCATCTCGGCACGAACGGCGGCGGCTTCTTCAGCATGAACGCCGCGCATCCGTTCGAGAACCCGACGCCGCTCACCAACACGCTGCACATGCTGTCGATGCTGCTGATTCCGTCCGCGCTGACCTATGCGCTCGGCACGATGATCGGCCGGCGCCGCCAGGGCTGGGTGATCCTCGCCGCGTTCGTCGTGATGTTCGTCGGCTTCCTGGCCGTGATCTATTCGGCCGAGCAGCACGGCAATCCGCTCGTGACCGGGCTCGGCGTCGACCAGCAGATGAGCGCCACGCAGCCGGGCGGCAACATGGAAGGCAAGGAAATGCGCTTCGGCATCGCGCAGACGAGCCTGTTCGCCACGGTCACGACGGCCGCGACCACCGGTTCGGTCGACGCGATGCATGACTCGCTGACGCCGCTCGGCGGGCTCGTGCCGATCGCGCAGATGATGCTGAACAACGTGTTCGGCGGCGACGGCGTCGGGCTGATCAACCTGTTCACGTTCGCGATCCTCACGGTGTTCCTGGTCGGGATGATGATCGGGCGCACGCCGGAGTTCCTCGGCAAGAAGATCGAGGCGCGCGAGATGAAGCTCGTGATGCTCGCGGTGCTCGCGCATCCGTTCAGCATCCTCGGCTTCACCGCGGTGGCGGCGATGCTGCACGCGACGATGGACAGCCTCGCGAACCTCGGCCCGCACGGCTTCAGCGAAGTGCTGTACGCGTACACGTCGGGCACGGCCAACAACGGCTCCGCGTTCGCGGGCCTGAATGCGAACACGCCGTTCTTCAACACGACGATCGGCTTCGCGATGCTGATCGGCCGCTACCTGACGCTGCTGCCGATGCTCGCGGTCGCCGGCAGTCTCGCCGCGAAGAAGAGCGTGCCGGAAAGCGCGGGCACGCTGTCGACGTCGACGGGCCTGTTCGCCGGCCTGCTGGTCTTCGTGATCCTGGTCGTCGGTGGCCTCACGTTCCTGCCGGCGCTCGCGCTCGGCCCGATCGTCGAGCACCTGATGATGTCGGGCGGCCAACTGTTCTGAGGAAAACATCATGATGCAAGGCAATCGCCAGGCAGCGGCCGCCGCCGCGCCGGCACCCGGTTCTTCGTTCGGCGCGGCGACGCGCGGCCTCGTGCGGCCCGTGATCGCGTCGTCGGTCCTGTTCATGCTCGTCACGGGTGTCGCGTATCCGCTGCTCACCACCGGCGTTGCGAACGTGCTGTTCCCGTCGCAGGCGCGCGGCAGTCTCGTGCAGCAGAGCGGCACGACGGTCGGCTCGGCGGTGATCGGGCAGCCGTTCACGCATGCCGGCTACTTCCACGGGCGGCCGAGCGCGACGGTCGGCACCGATCCGGCCGATCCGTCGAAGACGGTCGACCAGCCGTACAACGCGGCCGGCAGCGGCGCCAGCAACCAGGGTGCCACCAGCAAGAAGCTGCTCGCGGATATTGCGCTGCGTGTGCGCACCTACCGGCAGGAGAACGCGCTCGCCGCCGGCACGCCGGTGCCGGCGGATGCGGTGACCGCGTCGGCATCGGGGCTCGATCCCGAGATCTCGGTCGCGAACGCGCGGCTGCAGGCGGCGCGGGTCGCGCAGGCGCGCGACGTCGATGCTGCGCAGGTCACGGCGCTGGTCGACCGGATCGCGTTGCCGCGCCAGCTCGGCGTGCTCGGCGAACCGCGCGTGCGCGTGCTCGACCTGAACCTCGCGCTGGACCGTGCATTCGGCCACGCGGCCGGCGCGAAGCAATAGCAGGAACCACGGAGTCACTCATGTCCCATATCGAAACCCCGATCAATCCAGTGGCGATGCCGGTCGGCGGCGTGCCGCCGATGCGCTGGACGGCCGTGCTGCGCGAGGCGTTCCGCAAGCTCGCGCCGCGCGTGCAGTTGAAGAATCCCGTGATGTTCGTCGTGTATCTCGGCAGCATCGTCACGACCGTGCTGTGGTTGCAGGCGCTGACCGGCACGGGCGACGCGCCGGCCGGCTTCATCTTCGCGGTCGCGTGCTGGCTGTGGTTCACCGTACTGTTCGCGAATGCGGCCGAGGCGCTGGCCGAGGGGCGCGGCAAGGCGCAGGCCGATGCGCTGCGCGCGGCGCGCAAGCGCGTGTACGCGAAGGTGCTCGACGAGCCGAGGCAATTCGGCAGTACCAGCCATCGCGTGCCGAGCGACGAGCTCGCGGCCGGCAGCATCGTGCTCGTCGAGGCCGGCGACACGATTCCCGCCGACGGCGAAGTGATCGACGGCGTCGCGTCGGTCGACGAATCGGCGATCACCGGCGAATCCGCGCCGGTGATCCGCGAGTCGGGCGGCGATTTCTCGTCGGTGACGGGCGGCACGCGCGTGCTGTCCGACTGGATCATCGTGAAGATCACCGCGCAACCGGGCGAAGCGTTCCTCGACCGGATGATCGCGATGGTCGAAGGCGCGAAGCGCGGCAAGACGCCGAACGAGGTCGCGCTGACGATCCTGCTCGTCGCGCTGACGATCATCTTCCTGCTCGTGTGCGTGACGCTGCTGCCGTTCTCGCAGTTCAGCGTGCTGCTGAATGCGTCGGGCACGGCGGTGAGCCTGACCGTGCTGATCGCGTTGCTCGTGTGCCTGATCCCGACGACGATCGGTGCGCTGCTGTCGGCGATCGGCATCGCGGGGATGAGCCGCATGATGCGCGCGAACGTGCTCGCGACGTCGGGCCGCGCGATCGAGGCGGCCGGTGACGTCGACGTGCTGCTGCTCGACAAGACCGGCACGATCACGCTCGGCAATCGCGAGGCCGTGCAGTTCCGGCCGGCGCCGGGCGTGGACGAGCGTGCGCTGGCCGAGGCCGCGCAACTGTCGTCGCTCGCCGACGAGACCCCGGAAGGGCGCTCGATCGTCGCGCTCGCGAAGCAGCGCTTCTCGCTGGACGTGGTCGCGACCGCCGGCAGCATCACGGTGCCGTTCAGCGCGCGTACGCGGATGAGCGGCCTCGACATCGGCGAACGTCAGGTGCGCAAGGGCGCGGCGTCGGCGATCCGCGCACACGTCGATGCGCTCGGCGGCGTGTTTCCTCAGGCGGTCGAGACGGCGGTCAACGATATCGCGCGACGCGGCGGCACGCCGCTCGTCGTGGCCGACGGTTCCCGCGTGCTCGGTGCGATCGAACTGAAGGACATCGTCAAGCACGGGATCGCCGCGCGCTTCGCCGAGCTGCGCAAGGTCGGCGTGAAGACGGTGATGATCACCGGCGACAACCGGCTCACCGCGGCCGCGATCGCGGCGGAAGCCGGCGTCGACGACTACCTCGCCGAAGCGACGCCGGAAGACAAGCTGCGGCTGATCCGCGAGCACCAGGCGAAGGGCCATCTCGTCGCGATGACGGGCGACGGCACCAACGATGCGCCCGCGCTCGCGCAGGCCGACGTGGCCGTCGCGATGCACAGCGGCACGCAGGCGGCGAAGGAGGCGGCCAACATGGTCGACCTCGACAGCAACCCGACGAAGCTGATGCAGGTGGTCGAAGTCGGCAAGCAGATGATCATGACGCGCGGCGCGCTGACCACGTTCAGCGTCGCCAACGATCTCGCGAAGTATTTCGCGATCATCCCGGCCGCGTTCGTCGCGACGTACCCGGCGCTCGGCGCGCTGAACGTGATGGGGCTGCACAGCCCGACGTCGGCGATCCTGTCGGCGGTGATCTTCAATGCGCTGATCATCGTCGCTTTGATCCCGCTCGCGCTGAAAGGCGTGAAGTATCGCGCGGAGCCGGCCGAGAAGCTGCTGGGGCGCAACCTGCTGATCTATGGCGTGGGCGGGATCATCGCGCCGTTCATCGGCATCAAGCTGATCGACATGCTGTTGACGCCGTTTATCTGACCGAACGCGCCGTCGCGGCCCCGCTCACGCCTTCATGGCGTGCGCGGGGCCGTTCGGCGTTTCAATTGCCGGAAGCGATCATGGATGTGAATGTGAACGTGAGCGAAGCGAATCGACGGGCAACGGGGCCGCGGGACACCGCCGCCCGCCGCAGCGGGGACGGCGTGCGCCGTGACCGCTGGCGTGGCGTGCTGCGCGCGTGCGCGATGCTGGCCGACCGCATCGCGGGCGCCGGGCCCGACACGCAGCCGATGCTGGCCGTGCGCGAAGCGCACCCACGCACGCACGTATGGGTGTCGCGGTACGCGGTGCCGCTGCTGCTCGCCACGCTCGTGTGCGCGCTGGCGACGCTGGCGGCCAGCGCGCTGCTGCGCGTGTTCGACCTGTCGAACGTCGTGATGCTGTTCCTGATGACCGTCGTGCTGATCGCGCTGCGGCTCGGGCGGCTCGCCGGCGCGTGGGCCGCGTTCGTGTGCGTCGGCTGCTTCGACTTCTTCTTCGTCGAGCCGAGGCTGTCGTTCGCGGTGTCGGATACGCAGTACGTGTTCACGTTCGCGTTGATGCTGGCCGTCGCGCTCGCGATCGGCCAGCTCGCGGCGCGCCTGCGTGCGGAGGCGCGGGCCGCACGCGCGAACGAGAAGCGTTCGGCGGCGCTGGCCCGGGTCGCGCATGACCTGTCGGCGGCGATCGAGACCGAGCAGATCGCATCGATCTGCACCGGCACGATCGCGCCGCTGCTCGGCGTGCGCGTCGCACTCGTGCTGCCGGATGCGGATGACCATCTGATGCCGGCGCAGCACGCCCGGTTCGTCGAAGCACCGATTGCCCGCTGGGTCTACGAGAACGCACGTGGCGCCGGGTGCGGAATGCCGCCGTTCGAGCGCGCGGCCGCGCAGTACCTGCCGCTGAAGGCGCCGATGCGCGTGCGCGGCGTGCTCGTGCTGTTCGGCGACGCGCAGCCGGTCCCCACGGACTCCGACGATCGCCGCCTGATCGACGCGCTGTGCTCGTCGATCGCGATGGCGCTCGAACGCGTGCACTACGTCGGCGTCGCGCAGCACACGCTGGTCCGCATCGAAGGCGAACGGCTGCGCAACGCGCTGCTCGCCGCGGTGTCGCACGACCTGAAGACGCCGCTGACCGCGATCCGCGGGCTGGCCGAGACACTGGAGCGGCCCGAGCGGCTGGCCGACGGGCAGCCGGCCGCGCTCGCGCACGGCATCCGCAACCAGGCCGAGGCGCTGCACGGGCTCGTCGTGAACCTGCTCGACCTCGCGCGCATGCAGAGCGAGGGTGTGCGGCTGAATCGCGAATGGCACATGCTCGACGAGATCGTCGGCAGCGCGCTCGCGCATTCGGCCGGCGTGCTGGCCGGCCGCGACGTGAGCACCGACTTGCCGGCCGACCTGCCGCTGATCGACGTCGACGCGCTGCTGATCGAACGCGTGCTGATGAACCTGCTCGACAACGCATCGAAGTACGCGGGCACGGACGCGGCCGTGGCGGTGCGGGCGCGCGTGTTCGGCGAAACGCTGTACGTATTCGTCGAGGACGACGGGCCCGGCTTCATCGCGCGCAACACCGAGCCGCTGTTCGAGCCGTTCGAGCGCGAACGCAAGGAATCGTCGATCAGCGGCGTGGGGCTCGGGCTCGCGCTGTGCCGCAGCATCGTCAACGCGCACGGCGGCTCGATCCGCGCGGTGCCGCTCGATCCGCACGGCGCGCGGTTCGAGATTCGCCTGCCACTGGGCGCGCCGCCCGATATCGAACACGAGAGCCGGACATGATCAGATCGCGCGTACTTATCGTCGAGGACGAATCGGACATCCGCCGTTTCGTGCGGATGGCGCTGGAACAGGAGGGGCTCGACACCTGCGAGGCGTCGACGGCCCGCGAGGCGCGGATGTATGCGTCGAGCAGCAAGCCCGATCTCGTGATCGTCGATCTCGGGCTGCCGGACGACGACGGCAAGACCTTCATCCGCGAGCTGCGCGAGTGGTCGACGGTGCCGGTGATCGTGCTGTCGGCGCGGCAGCAGGAAGTGGAGAAGGTTGCGGCGCTCGATGCGGGCGCGGACGATTACCTGCCGAAGCCGTTCGGCGTGCCCGAACTGCTCGCGCGGGCACGCGCGCAGTTGCGGCGCGCGGCGTTCGTATCGGCCGACGGGCAATCGTCGTCGATCGTGCGGTTCGGCGACGTGACCGTCGATCTCGGCAAGCACGAAGTCGCGCGCGGCGGCGAGCCGGTCCACCTGACGCGTCTCGAATTCCGGCTGCTCGCCGCGCTGATTCGCGCGCGGGGCGGCGTGATCGCCGCGCGGCAATTGCTGGCGGAGGTGTGGGGCATCCATGATGCCGACCGCGCGCATTACGTGCGCGTGTACATGACGAACCTGCGGCAGAAGCTCGAACCGGTGCCGGCGCGCCCGCGGCACCTGCTGACGGAATTGCAGTTCGGCTACCGGCTGGTCGGTCTGGAAACGGTCGGGATGGCGGACGGGCCGCGCGGTGCGGCGTAGCCAGGTCTAGACAAGTGAAAGCCGGCTCACGGCGGCGTGCGACCGTCTGGAGAAAGCTGTTGTTTAGTTTTTTGTAATTCGTAATTAATTGAAGATAAAGGAAAATTCACATTCGTTAAACAATCCGCCGACAACTAGAGATAAACACGGATTGCTGGCGCACCCGCTGAAAAGGCAAAGTTGTATGTACAACTTGGGGCGTCGCCGGAAAGGGCGGTCTCCGGGTTGGAAGGGTTTGCGGCGGCGCCGCCCGACGGGACCCTCGCCCAGTTCGCCTTTGACAGGAACGCCATGAAGAAACTCGCGCTCAGTATTGCCCTTGCCTGCATCGCGGTCGGTGCCCACGCCAAGGATTGGTCGACGATCCGGTTCGGCGTCGACGCCAGCTATCCGCCGTTCGAATCGAAGGACGCAAGCGGCAAGGTCGTCGGCTTCGACGTCGATCTCGGCAACGAGATCTGCGCCCGCCTGAAGGCGAAATGCGTGTGGATCGAGAACGACTTCGACGGGATGATTCCCGCGCTGAAGGCGAAGAAATTCGACGGCGTGCTGTCGTCGATGTCGATGACGCCGGCGCGCGCCGAGCAGATCGCGTTCTCCGACAAGCTGTTCAACACGCCGACGCGCCTCGTCACGAAGAAGGGCGCGAACCTGCAGCCGACGGCGGAATCGCTGAAGGGCAAGTCGGTCGGCGTCGAGCAGGGCACCATCCAGGAAACCTACGCGAAGGCCTACTGGGCGCCGAAGGGCGTGCGGGTCGTGCCTTACCAGAACCAGGACGGCGTGTACCAGGACCTGATGTCGGGCCGTCTCGACGCGGCGCTGCAGGACGCGGTGCAGGCCGACATCGGCTTCCTGAAGACGCCGCGCGGCGCGAACTTCGAATTCGCCGGCAAGGACATCGACGATCCGAAGACGCTCGGCAACGGCGCGGGCATCGGGCTGCGCAAGGACGACGCCGACCTGAAGGCGAAGATCGACCACGCGATCGCCGACATCATCAAGGACGGCACGTACAAGAAGCTCGAGAAGAAGTACTTCGCGTTCGACGTCTACGGCGGCTGACGCTCCATGCGGCGCGCATCGGTTGCGGTGTGCGCCGCGTCTGTCGTGGGTGCGGCCCGCTTCGCGTGACGCGTCCGACTTGATGAGCAGGTTGCATCAGGTAGTGCGTAGATATCGTTTGATACCCGGGTAATGGCTATTGACAATCCAGCCACATCGTTCTGGATCCCTCCTATGATCTTCCAAGGATTTGGCCCGCTGTTGTGGGCCGGCACGGTGGAAACCGTGAAGCTCGCGGTGCTGTCGCTTGCGGCGTCGCTCGTGCTGGGCCTCATCGGCGCAAGCGCGAAACTGTCGACGAACCGCGTGCTCAAGTCGATCGGCACCTTCTACACGACGCTGATCCGCGCGGTGCCGGACCTCGTGCTGATGCTGCTGCTGTTTTACGGGATCCAGATCCTGCTGAACCACTTCACCGACATGCTCGGCTGGGACCAGATCGACATCGATCCGTTCGTGGCCGGTGTCATCACGCTCGGCTTCATCTACGGCGCGTACTTCACCGAGACGTTCCGCGGCGCATTCCTCGCGGTGCCGCGCGGCCAGCTCGAAGCGGGCTTCGCGTACGGGATGAGCGGCTGGCGCGTGTTCCGCCGCATCCTGTTCCCGCAGATGATGCGCTTCGCGCTGCCCGGCATCGGCAACAACTGGCAGGTGCTCGTGAAGGCCACCGCGCTCGTGTCGATCATCGGCCTCGCCGACGTCGTCAAGGCGTCGCAGGACGCGGGCAAGAGCACGCTCGATTTCTTCTTCTTCACGCTGGCTGCAGGCGCGATCTACCTCGCGATCACGACGGTCTCCAACGTCGTGCTGCATCACCTCGAGAAGCGTTATTCCGTCGGCGTCCGGAGGCTCGCACTGTGATCGAACTCGTCAGCCAGTACTGGCAAAGCTATCTCTACACCGACGGCTACCGTTTCAGCGGCCTCGCGATCACGCTGTGGCTGCTGGTCGTGTCGATCGCGCTGGGCTTCGCGCTCGCCGTGCCGCTCGCGATCGCGCGCGCATCGTCGAACCGCTGGATCTCCGGCCCGGTGTGGCTCTATACGTACGTGTTCCGCGGTACGCCGCTCTACGTGCAGCTGCTGATGTGCTACACGGGCATCTACAGCCTGCAGGTCGTGCACAACCACGTGCTGCTCGACACGTTCTTCCGCAATGCGATGAACTGCACGCTGCTCGCGTTCGTGCTGAACGAATGCGCGTATGCCACCGAGATTTTCGCGGGCGCGATCAAGGCGACGTCGGCCGGCGAGATCGAGGCCGGCATGGCCTACGGGATGTCGCGCTTCAAGCTCTATACGCGGATCATCCTGCCTTCCGCGCTGCGCCGCTCGCTGCCGAGCTACAGCAACGAAGTGATCCTGATGCTGCACGCGACGACGCTCGCGTTCACCGCGACCGTGCCCGACATCCTGAAGGTCACGCGCGACGTCAATTCGGCGACCTACATGTCGTTCCAGGCCTACGGCATCGCGGCCGTGCTGTACGCCGTCGTCGTGTTCACGCTCATCTGGGCGTTCCGCAAGCTCGAGACGCGCTGGCTCGCGTACCTCTCGCCGCGCGGCCATTAACGCATTCGCAAGATTCGCAAGGAAGGACCCAGCATGTACAAGCTTACCGTTGACAACCTGCACAAGAAGTTCGGCGACAACGAGGTGTTGAAGGGCGTGTCGATGAAGGCGAAGGCCGGCGACGTGATCAGCATCATCGGCTCGAGCGGCTCCGGCAAGAGCACGTTCCTGCGCTGCATCAACTTCCTCGAGCAGCCGTGCTCGGGGCAGATCACGATCGGCAGCGAGCCGATCCAGACCACGCGCGACCGCAACGGCTCGCTGCGCGTGGCCGACCAGAAGCAGCTGCAGCGGATGCGCACCAAGCTGTCGATGGTGTTCCAGCACTTCAACCTGTGGGCCCACATGACGGTGCTCGAGAACATCATCGAAGCGCCGATGGCCGTGCTCGGCGTCGGCAAGGACGAAGCGATCGCGCGGGCGCGCAAGTACCTGGAGAAGGTCGGCCTCGCGCCGCGTGTCGAGGGCATGTATCCGTCGCACCTGTCGGGCGGCCAGCAGCAGCGCGTGGCCATTGCGCGCGCGCTCGCGATGGAGCCGGAAGTGATGCTGTTCGACGAGCCGACGTCCGCGCTCGATCCGGAGCTCGTCGGCGAAGTGCTGAAGGTGATGCAGAAGCTCGCGGAGGAAGGCCGCACGATGGTCGTCGTCACGCACGAGATGGGCTTCGCGCGCAACGTGTCGAATCACGTGATCTTCCTGCATCAGGGGAAGATCGAGGAGGAAGGGAATCCGCAGGAGATTCTCGTGAATCCGAAGAGCGAACGGCTCGGGCAGTTTCTGTCGGGGCGGTTGAAGTAAGCAGGCAGGCGGCGTCGCGGATTACCCGGGACGCCGCACCCTGGAACGCTAAATGCTTGTCGCATGTGATCCCTTCGACGAAGGAGCACCGCGATGAGCACACCGACCACCACCGCCTTTTCCCATGTGAAGCCACAGGACACCGCGTATCGCGGCGAAGGCCTGCGCGACTTCTTCCTCTATCGCGATCTCGGTATCGCAGCCGCGACGAACGGCAAGGTCGTCGCGCAACTCGTCCGGGCGAATCATGCACCGGAGGCGGGCACCGGCTGGCACCGCCACGAGGCCGAGTTCCATATCGTGATCATGCTGAAGGGCTGGGCGCGCTTCATGTACGGCGAGCAGGAAACGCTGGTGGCGGCCGGCGACTGCGTGCATCAGGCGCCGGGGATCGTCCACTACCTGTTCGACTACTCGCCGGACATGGAGTACCTGGAGATCGTCGGGCCCGCCGATTTCAAGTCGATCGATGTCGAAGGGCCGTGCGCGGTGCCGCCGCCGACGCCGTGGGGTGAGGCGGGGGCGTAGCTGCGCGGTATTCCGGCACGCATCATCCGCACGCTTGTGATCAACCGCCTTCGGGGCGGTTTTTTCGTTGCTTCTGTCGCGGAAGCTTCCGTGTAATCCACTTTCCCTTTCGTCACATTCTTTCGAATTCCGAATGGTCGCGAAGCTGAAGATCCGGAAAGAAAAGAAAGACATTCGTCAGCTTCGATGCGTTGACGGCGTCGCGATGTCAAAGATCGTCAATTGTGCGTGGGTGCGGTGCACGGCCTGTCGACGTCCGGCGTTAAGGAGATACAGCCGGATCACCGGTTGGGTTACCCGGGAGAGTTTCATGAAGCGCATCGCGAAGATCCTGACGGCCACCGCAGTGGCATGTGCCGTTCTTGCTCCGGCACTGGCCGAAGCGCATTCGCACCGTGTGTGTCATTTCGATCATCACCACCATCGCGTGTGCCGCTGGGTGCGGTAACCGCGACTTTCCCGGGGAAACCCGGAACGCATGCTTCATTCAGGCAAATCAGGAGAGGACTATGAAAAAGACGATGTTGATCGCCGCGCTGGTCGCCGGCATGGGTATGTCGATCGGTGCGTTCGCGCAGGTTCCGGCCAGCGCGCCGGCCGGCACGACCGGTCTGTGCAAGGACGGCTCGTTCTACTCGGGCGCGTCGAAGAAGGGCGCGTGCGCGGGCCATAAGGGTGTGAAGACCTGGTACGGCGCATCGTCGGCGGCAGCCGCGAGCGCACCGGCCGCAGCGCCGGCCATGGCAGCCTCCGCATCCGGCACCGCGCCGGCGAAGAGCGCGGCAGAAACGACCGCGGCGGCAGCGCCGGGCGGCGGCGCGGGCAAGGTGTGGGCGAACGACAGCACGAAGGTCTATCACTGCTCGACCGACAAGTACTACGGCAAGACGAAGCACGGCAGCTACATGTCGGAAGCCGACGCGAAGGCGAAGGGCTACCACGCGTCGCACGGCAAGGCCTGTTCGTAACGCAGGCTGACGCGCGAGCCGCTCCCTCGCGCGTCGTCCGCACGCAGCATCACCTCACGCCCCGCCACCCCCGGCGGGGCGTTTCATTTTCAGCGCCGTCCGGCTTCAGTGGGCGAGCTGCGACTGCGTGTCGGTCGCTGCATCGTGCGCGGCTGCGCGGGCGTCGAGCAGCGCGCGCAGCGTCACGTAGTGCGTGCCGTCCGCGTTGCCTTCCGCACCGGCAGTGCGATCGTACGGCTCGTTGTCGTGGATCGTCGCGCGCACGATCGGATAGATATGCTTTTCCCAGCGGCTGCCGTTGAACACGCCGTAGTGGCCCGCGCCCGTCTGTACGTGATGCGTCTTCAGGTACGGCGGCAACCCCGAGCACAGCTCCTGCGCGGCCACCGTCTGGCCGACCGCGCAGATATCGTCCTTCTCGCCTTCGATCGTCAACAGCGCGGTGCGATGAATCGCCGCCGGTTCGACGAGCCGATCGCCGACCGTCAGCTCGCCGCGCGCGAGCGCGTATTGCTGGAACACCTTCTCGACCGTTTCCAGATAGAACTCCGCGGTGAGATCGGCGGTGGCGAAGTATTCGTCGTAGAAGTGCCGCAGCGTGTCGGCTTTTGCCGGGTCGCCTTTCGCGCGCTCGTAATACAGATCGGCGAACGACGCCGCATGGCGATCGGGATTCATCGACATGAACGCGCCGACCTGCACGAAGCCCGGATACACGCAGCGCTGCGCACCGACGAAGCCCGCCGGCACGACACTGATCAGGTTGCGCGCGAACCATTCGATCGACTGGCTCGTCGCGAGCGCGTTGACTTTCGTCGGATTCACGCGGCAATCGATCGGGCCCGCCATCAGCGTCAGGCTCGCGGGCTGCGCCGGATCGCCGCCGGCAGCCATCAACGCGACCGCCGCGAGCGCGGCGACGGTCGGCTGGCAGATCGCGAGCACGTGCGCGTCCGGGCCGATCTGGTGGATGAAGTCGATCACGTGCGCGACGTATTCGTCGAAACCGAATCGTCCGGCCGTCAGCGGGATGTCGCGCGGGTTGTGCCAATCGGTGATGTACACGTCGTGGTCGGCGAGCATCGTGTGTACCGTGCCGCGCAACAGCGTCGCGAAATGCCCGGACATTGGCGCGACGATCAGCACGCGCGGCTGGCGTGCGACCGGCAACGCCTTACGGAAATGCAGCAGCGTGCCGAACGGCGTGGCTGCGGCGGCTTCCTCGACGATCGGCACCGTTTCGCCGTCGACGACGATCGACGCGATGCCGAACGCCGGACGCCGATGCGAGAACGCGCAGCATTCGAGCAGTTCGCACAGCGCGTCGAGCATGCGGCCGGTCGGCGTCGCGGTGGAGGGCGGCCATAGCGACATCGTGGCGCGCGCAGCGGCAGCCCATGCGCGCGCCGGGCGCGTGCATTCTGCAGACCATTGATAGAACGGATAGGCAAGCAGATTCATGGCTGTCGCTCGTTGTGCTGCGTTGCATTAAACGAGGCAAGCGATGTGCCAGCCTGCGGCTGGCACGCGCGTTGCACGTGGTTCGGAACGCGGCGACGCAGGCGGCGCGCGCCACCCGGCAGCCGCACGCGATGCGTTGCCCGACCGGACTGTCGTGCAGCACGTACTACGACAGCGTGCGGCGCTGCGCCAGTTCGGCGAATGCGCGGCACCGGCATGGTGCGGGTGACGCCACGCGGCGTCTGTTTTCGGTGCAGGGGCACGAACGGTTTTGAACAGGGGAGCGATATGGACGTCACCGGAGGACACACGACGCTGACCATCAGCAGCCGCAATTACTCGTCGTGGTCGATGCGCGGCTGGCTGCTCGCGAAGCTGAGCGGGCTCGTGTTCGAGACGGTCAGCGTGCCGATCGACGCCGCGTCGCGCGCGGAGTTGCTGTTGCTGTCGCCGTCGATTCTCGTGCCGTGCCTCACACACGACGGCAACACGGTGTGGGACACGCTCGCCATCGCCGAATACCTGAACGAAATCCGGCCGCAGGCGCGGCTGCTGCCTGAAGACCGGAGAGCCCGCGCGCATTGCCGGTCGATCTGCGGCGAGATGCATTCCGGTTTCAGTGCGTTGCGCTCCGCGTTGCCGATGAACCTGCGCGCGCATTTCCCCGGCTTCCGCATCTGGTCGCGCGCGCAGCACGACATCGAGCGAATCGTGACGATCTGGCGCGAGTGCCTGGCCGCGTACGGCGGCCCCTGGCTGTTCGGTGCGGAGATCGGCATCGCCGACGCGATGTATGCGCCGGTCGTCACGCGCTTCCTGACCTATGACGTGAAGCTCGAGCCCGATATCGCCGAGTACTGCATGCAGGTGCTCGCGCATCCGTTCGTGATGGAATGGATCGATGCGGCGAAGGCGGAGCACGAAGACATCGACGAACTCGATATGGAGTTCTGACGCACGGGTTCGCCCGGCGCTTTCAATTGCACTACACGCGCAGGCATCGAAATGAACTTTCCGGTGTGACTAGGCGACCCGCAAACGTTTTACCTTGATTTCGGTTCGAAACGAGGACGAATTCCCTAAAGGACGTTGAGCGCGATGACGTAAACGAGTCACGGGGATGACTCGCGATCACATGCTTTCGACGTGCGACGCGCAGTCCGAAAAAATCAGCGCAGCAGGGGAATCGACGTGAATCGTCAGCAATCGTGGACGCGTACAGCGGCGCCCGGGGAAATCATTTACTCCGAAGGCTTTGCGGGTGAGCCCGTCATCTTCTTGATCACCGACGGCAAGGTCGAGCTGTCCACGCGATGCGACGACAAGCGCGTCGTCGTCGCGACGCTCGGCCGCGGCGAGTTCTTCGGTGAGTCGGCGCTGCTCGCGGCCGAGCCGCGTGCCCATACCGCGAAGGCTCTTTCATTCTGTCAGCTGACGGTCGTGCCGGCCGGCATGCTCGATGAAGAAATCGAGCGCGTGTCGGCGCTGCTGCGCCACATCGTGCGAACGATGATCCGCCGCGTGAAGCGCAAGGACGACCAACTCGCTACCTACACGCATGCCGACTTCATGCCGGGCGTGCTGTCGTATGCGCATGTTCTGGCGCTGATGGCGGGCGCCGAAGCGCGCGATGGCGGCGACGCGTGGACGCGCCGGCCGATGCAGGCCCACGCGGCCGAAACCTCGGTGCCGCTCGCCGAAGTGATCCGCAAATGCCGCGCGATTGCCGGCCATTCGCGGCCGCACGTGCTCGCGATGCTGCGACGCATGGAGAAGCTCAATCTCGTCACGATCGAAGCGGCGCAGGCGGACCATGTGGGCGGAGCGGTCGACTATGCTGCGTCGTCGGATGCGCGCCAGGTCGTTACGTTCGACGCCGCGCGCGTGATCGATCGCGCGCAGCAGGTGGCCGATCACGATCTCGACCTGTCGATCAACAGCGAACTCGAACTCATCGAACTCGCCGATCTCGAAGCGCTGATCGGCGTCGAGAAGACGATGCTGCTCAACAAGCTGTCGAACGGCGAGATTGCCGACGAGTTGTTCGCGTTCCGCAAATCGAAGGTCCTCAGTTACGTCGAACAGAAGGGGGTGACGTACTTCTCGCGGCGCAATGCGCGACGTGGAGAGGTGCGCGCGCTGGAGGATCTCGTGTCGATCGACCAGCGCACGCTGTTCGACGTCATCAGCGCGTTCGATACCTACGATCTCGCGAAGCTGATCGCGAATCTCGACGATCGCGCGGTGGCCGACAAGCTGTTCTCCGTGATGACCGAGGCGCGGCGCAACGAGGTGTCGTGGGTGATGCGCCGTGAGCTCAAGCTCGATCCGGTCGAGATCGAGGACATCGAGCGGCGCGTGCTGGATGCCGTGCGCGCGGCGAAGGCGCCGGCGGCGGGCACGGCGCCTGTCGCGTCGGCATCGGATGCTTGACGAGGGGGCGCGCATGGATCTGTTGACTCTGGCCGGCGTGGTGTTGGGCGGCGCGGCGATCGTGTTCGGTTTCGCGCTGGAAGGCGGGCATTTCTCGATGCTGTTCCAGTTCGAGGCGCTCGTGATCGTGCTCGGCGGCACGCTCGGCGCGGTGATGATCCAGAACACCTGGGCGCGCTTCTTCGACGCGGTGAAGCAATTGCGGCTCGCGTTCGTGCGGGCGCGCGAGGTCGATCGCAAGAACCTGTCCGACCTGCTCGAATGGGGCGACCGCGCGAAGCTCGACGGGCTGCTCGCGTTCGAATCGATGGACGTGACCGGCATCCATCCGTTCGCGCGCCGCGGGCTCGAACTGCTGGCGAACGGTGTGTCGACCGCCGTGCTCGAAGACGCCCTGCAGCGCGAACTCGATGCCTACGAACGCAGTCGCCTCGCCGCCGCGCGCGTGTGGCAGCAGGCCGGCGGCTATGCGCCGACGTTCGGCATTCTCGGGTCGGTGCTCGGGCTCGTGCAGGTGACGAGCCATATTCTCGAACCGGCGCAACTCGGGCCGGGCATCGCGGTCGCGTTCATCGCGACGCTGTACGGGCTGGCGCTGGCGAACCTCGTGTTCCTGCCGCTGTACGGCAAGCTGCGCGCGCAGATCGACAGCGAGCTGCGGTTTCGCAAGCTGTATCTCGATGGATTGCTGGCGATTTCGCGCAAGGAATCGCCGCATACGATCGAGACGCGCCTGACCGGTGACGTGCGTGGGCGCTCGGTCGAATCGCTCGCGTGATGCGCGTGTGTCGTACGACGAACCCGGACTTCCAACCGCATGACTGCTCGAACTGACGGTGCATCCGCCGCCGATCGCGACGACGACGAACTCGAAGGCGCGCAATCCGGCCGCTGGCTGATTTCGTACGCGGATCTCATCACGACGCTGATGGTGCTGTTTCTCGCGTTGTACGTGCTCCAGCTCGCGAAATACAACGCGCTCGATGCGCGTTACCAGACGCTCGCGCGGCATGCCGAAAGTGCGGCGAGTGCATCAGCCGTTACTGCCGTGACGCCTGAGCACTCGCCGCCGTGGCTCGCCTTGCTCGATACGTTGAAGTCGAACGGCCGGATCTCGCTCGTGAAAGCGCCGCATGGTGTCGAGATCGGCATCGACGCGAAGATCCTGTTCAACGTAGGCGATGCGCGCCTGCTGCCCGATTCGTCGCCGGTGCTGAACCAGATCGCGCAGGCACTGAGCGATCACGCGACCGGCGACATTCTCGTCGAAGGGCATACCGACAGCGTGCCGATCGCGAACGCGAAATACGAATCGAACTGGGAGCTGTCGTCGGCGCGCGCGGGGAGCGTCGTGCGCTACCTGACCGAGCGCGGCGTTGCCCCGCACCGGCTCGCGGCGATCGGGCGGGCCGATACGCAGCCGCTCGTCGCGGGGGACGATGCCGCCGCGCGGGCGCGCAACCGGCGTGTCACGATCTTCGTTGCATACTGATTCGCGCTGAATTTTCGATGTTCCCGCATCTATAAGCGGCTGCATATGCCCGCCTGACAACAACATAACGAATCTCGCATGACGAACATGTGAAATCAGCGATGCGGTTCTGCGCTTGCATGCCGATAACCCAAACTGGCTCAGACCGAGCGGTTATCGAGGGTTCCCCATGCATTTCTGGCGCAAGCTTTCCATACAGAACAAGCTAATTCTCAGCATGACGAGTTGCCTGCTCGTGTTCGTCGCGATCTCGAGCGGACTCAGCATCCGCCTGATCGGCAACGCGGTGCGCGATCGCGTCGTGCGCGAAGAGCTGCCGACGGCCGTGAACGGCATCCGCGCCGACGTGCAGCGGCAGATGGCCGGGCCGATCGCCGCGTCGCGGATTCTCGCGCGCGACGCGTTCCTGCTGCAATGGGAAGCCGACGGCGAACCCGACGCCGGCACGCGCAACTGGATCCAGCTCGCGAAGAACGTGAAGGACGAGCAGAAGGCGGCGTCGGTGCAGTGGGTGTCCGTGAAGAGCGGAAACTACTACAACGAATCCGGCTTGCAGCGGAAGGTGACCGACAAGGATCAGTGGCTGACCGGCTTCCTGTCGTCCGGCAGGGCGTTCGACGTGAACATGGACCGCGAGGTGACGGTCGGCGGCTACATGATGTTCATCAACAGCCGCGTCGAGCTTGATGGTGTGCCGATTGGTGCTGCGTGCATGAGCCTGTCCGTCGATGCGCTCGCGAAGGGTATCGCTGCTTACCGGATCGGCGAGACCGGGTTCGCGTATCTCGTGCGTCCCGACGGCGCGATCATGATGCATCGCGATACGGCGTTGATCGACGGCAAGCATTTCATGAAGGATCAGCAGGGGTTGCCGGGGGATGCGTCGTCGACGCTGCTGGCTGGTCAGCCATACGCGTATCTGAGCTACAACGGTGACGGCGGCGCGCGCTTCATCGCGACGTCGTTTATTCCGGAGTTGAACGCGTATGTGGTCGTCGAGGTGCCGCAGGCCGAACTGCTCGGGCCGGTGACGCGTGCGATTCGCAGCGCGGCGCTGGTTGCGGCGGTGGTGGGCCTTGGTGTCGCGTTGCTCGTGATCTGGCTGGTGGGCCGTGCGATCGCCGCGCCGATTCGCCGTGCGGCGACGCTGCTGTCGGAGATCGCCAGCGGCCAGGGCGACCTGACGCGCCGGATGACGGTCGAGAGCCAGGACGAGATCGGGCAGTTGTCGGATGCGTTCAACCGGTTCGTGTCGTCGCTGTCGACGCTGGTGCACAGCATTCGCGCGGCTTCCTCGTCGATTGCGACCGGGTCGGCGCAGATTGCGACGGGGAATGCGGATCTCAGCGAGCGCACCGAAGGGCAGTCGAGCAACCTAGAGCGCACGGCTTCGTCGATGGAAGAGATCACGGCCGTGGTGCGGAACAACACCGAGACGGCGACGACGGCCGCGAAGATGATCAACGGCGCTTCCGATGCAGCGGCGCGTGGTGGGCAGGTGGTGGGTGAAGTTGTGACCACGATGCAGGAGATCAGCGACGCGTCGCAGCGGATCTCCGAGATCATCGTGATGATCGATAGCATTTCGTTCCAGACGAATATTCTGGCGTTGAATGCGGCTGTGGAAGCGGCGCGCGCCGGGGAGCAGGGGCGCGGGTTTGCGGTGGTGGCTTCGGAAGTGCGGAATCTGGCGCAACGCAGCGCGCAGGCGGCGAAGGAGATCAAGGTGCTGATCGAGCATAGCGCGGGCACGGTGAATACCGGGTCGCGGCTGGTGAGTGAGGCCGGGAAGGTGATGCGCGATGTTGTGTCGCAAGTGCAGGGTGTGAGCGCGATGATGAGCGAGATCGCCGAGGCGAGTCTGGAGCAGAGTGCCGGGATTGATCAGATCGGCGACGCTGTGCAGTCGCTCGATCAGATGACGCAGCAGAATGCGGCGCTGGTGGAAGAAAGCGCGGCGGCCGCGGCGAGCTTGAAGCAGCAGGCGGCGGAATTGACGCGGCTGGTGTCGGCTTTTAAAGTGGATGAGTAAGGCTGATCTGTGGTTCTGAGTTGGGTGTTTCTGAGGGCGGCTGCCGTGGAGTCACGGTGGCCGTTTTTGCTTTTTGGAGCGGGATTTGGCGGCGTTTATAGAAATGAAACGCATTTCTAGATTGAAAGTCGAGGTGGGAGGCGACGGTTGTTGGGTCGCCGACGGATTCTTAGCTGGCTTATCGGGAAAGGTTGCGGCTGAGATTGGCGCGGTCGGGATGGAATGTCAGGCAGACCCGGAAAAGAAATATGCGGCCGAGGTGAGTGCAAGGCCGGTTAAGCTCGTCGGGACGGTGAAGGTGAAAGGTTTTCGGCGAAGGCTGAGAGTAACGTGAAAAGCGTCGTTCCCGATGACGGGATTGCTCCCGGCCGGACGGGCGGCTCTTGAAGTCGGACGATGGGAAGGGCGGTCTCTTCGTTACGGGTTTCCGATGTCATCAGTCCGTATAGGGAATAACCTGATTGCCATCATAGGCCGTCTAGTTGCTTTCCCGTTCTATTGGCAGATATTTCTCGATAGCTGGGATCCACCACAGGCCACCGTTCGGCGAGTCGCGAAACTTGCGGTTTTGAACGGCTGCAGTCTGCCGGAATTTGACTGGTGTGGTACGTATGCAATTTGGCCTGCATTACCATCGGAGTATCGACCGCTGAGCGGCATCACATAGGCATTCTGCCACTGTTCGAGTCTGTCTCAGGCATAGCACGGATTGACGAAGCGCGGGTATCCATACATTGCGAATTGCATGGCCGTTTTCGTGATGTAAGCTTGCGGCGGCCTTGACGTCCAGCGCAAGGCATTCCGCCGGCGGCATCGGTTCAATATTACGGAACATGCGTGTCCTTGTATTGCAAACCTTATGCCTGCGTAAGCTGATATAGAATCATTTTTGACTTTAAACCAAGTCTCTCAATTGGACATTCAATCGTGAGATTGCGACTGCGCCGCCGACGTGCATTGCATGCGGGTTGAACCCATATGCGGGAAAAGAACAGGAAATTGGATGGACTGGTACGACCTTGATGAAGTGCTCGCGGCGGCGGATGTACCGGAGGTCGCACGCCGCCTCGGGATGGAAGTGGAGAAGCGCGGTGCGAATCTGGTCGCCCTGTGTCCTTTTCACGAGGACACACGGCCGTCCCTCGTGTTGTACCCGCGAGAACCAGGACGACATTCGCATTACCACTGTTTTTCGTGTCATGAGCACGGCTACGCTGTCGACCTTGTCAAGAGAGTGCAAGGCCTAGAGTTTCGACCAGCTGTCGAGTGGTTGGCCCGCAGCTTGGGCGTTACGCCGAGGGCGGGTCACGTTGGGCGCCACGTCACGAAGGAAGCGCCGCGCGAAGAGGCACTTACCTTTGCACAGCGCGTCTTCGACGAAAGGCACGACGAGTCTAAATTCGTTGAATGGTGCGCCGCGAGACACTTCGACCGCGATGTTGCGTACGACTTCGGCCTGCGTTGCTTGCCAGTCGGATCCCCTCTCGTGCGTGCACTAAGGGACGAAACGTTTGGTCGCCGCCAAGAACTTATTGATGGCCTGCTCTCCATTGGGTTGCTGCTGCGTTTGCGGCCTGAAAGAAAAATAGATTTCCAGACGTCACTAGATCTCAGTGAGGAATTCAGGGACTATTTTCACGACGGTCGGGTATTGATCCCTATTCGCACTGATCGAAACAGGTTGGTGGGCTTTGCCGGACGCTATAGACCAAATCCGGTGCCCGCCGGTAGCGTGTCGAGCAATGTCGCCGCCAAATATCTGCTGACGCCAGGCTTTCGGAAAGCGGAAGTCCTGTTTAACGCCGACCGCGCCAGAGCTGCGCTGCATACCCTGGTTAAAGCAGGTGAATCGCAACCGATGCTGTATGTAGTTGAAGGATTCCTAGACGCTGTGCGGCTCCAATCACTGGGACTGCCTGTCATCGCGGTAATGGGTTCGAGTCTCAGCGAGAGCCAGCGCAAGGGCCTTATCGATCTGGTTGAAGGGATCAATCTTCCCGCGCACACGCATCTCCGTTTGCGCATCTTCTTTGATCGCGATTCAGCTGGCTTCGATGGGGCGAATCGAGCGATTCGGCAACTTATTGGCCACTCCGGTTTGGAGGCGCAATGGGTCGGTTTCGCTGCCGGCGATAACACCGTGAGTGGGAAGGATCCGGACGAAATCTTGGCTTCGGCCGATCCATCCAGCGCGGAAGCTTTGCTCGACCAACATTCCCTGCTGGCTGTCGGCATTTTGCTAGCAGCGAGCCTAGGATACAAAGATGCGACACCATTGGTCAGCGATGATTTGTGGCGCGCAATTTCCCACTATCCCCGCGAGAGAGCGTTGCTGCAAGCCGCTCGGACGTTGCGTGCCTTGAGTGGAGCCGCTGCCAACTGGGAACAGCGGCTCGAAGAATTGTCGGAGCCTCGTCCACAGTGGGCTGATGCACTTCTGCCGCTCCTGCGTCCCCATCTGAAGAGCGCTTCTGGGCAGATCGCGGCTACGGTGCCGGCAGTTCTGTCAAATCAGGAGGCGCGTCTGAACCACGCGCGGATGCTGGCGGAACACGGCTCCCGGCGTGGTGAACTGCCCTGTGACGACGAGACCTGGCGTGTCCTGGATCGCAATGCGCAGATATTCAACTCGCTGGCCCTTGATCGCTTGCGGCGGGAAACTTGGCGTCCTGCGGCTCCATGCGACGCTGTCCATTTACCGCGCAAGTTGTCCGGTGACGAAAAGATGCTCGGAGATCCGCGGCGGAAGGTTATGCCTCACCCGGCGGACCTCCATTTACAGCAGTTCCTTATGAACGAACTGCTTACTGAGCGACACGATTTTGCGCACGAAGGACCGCGTGCATTTTCTGATTGCATACCCGCAGTCCGGTGGTATGGAACGGAGAAAGAGGTTCGTGTAACTGGATATTTCAGTGCGGATGAATTTGATCCTGCAATAGACGACGATGAACGCGGTCCCCACGACGAGGCAACCTTGAGTTTCGCCTATCAGGTTGATATGGACGTTCTGGAAGGGCGTCACAAGCCTACCGACCAAGGCATGTTCAGACCGTACATTGAGTGTTGGCGGGACTATATGGGCTCACTTGACCGGCAAGCCAAGGCCATTGGTGAGCACGTGCATGTGCTGCGACTCGACGCAAAGCGATACTACGACGAGATCCAACGCTATGTTGTGCGCGACCGGCTGTTAGCGTCGATTGAACAGGCTCTTTTCGTTAGCGGCGCGGAGGATTTTGCAGGTCTGCTGCAAATGCCGCATCCCGATGCACGAGTGACGGCAGAACGTCTGGTCGATTTGCTATGCGATAGTCTTTTCGAACATGACTACCGAGATCCCGATGGCGGTGCCGAACGCCGTAGCACACATGTCAAGGGCATTCCCCAAGGTCCTGTCATATCGGCGTGGATTGGAACAATCGCGATGTTCCCGCTCGACGCGGCAGCTCGGGCGTTTATACGACAGCCAAGTCAGCGTAACCCGAATGATGTGGATAAGCCGCGAGTTGGATATGCGAGATATGTGGATGACATTGTCTTGCTCGCCGATTCTGAGGCACGACTTAACGCTTTGCGCGAGGCAGTGCAGAACGCGGCTTCGCGCCTGGATTTGACACTTGTACGAAAGGGCGACGCTGTAGCACCTGGTACTCCGCAAGATGTCATGCTCCAATTGAACAGTGGTCGCATATTGGCGCCTTCTGTACCCGCATGGGAGCCGCCGATGATTGGCGACGGTGAAACCGGCTGGGGCATGAGCGGAGACGATAGCAGCGCCATTGATCGTCAAAGCGCATTGCATCTGCTGCGACATCCTAGTCTTCTGGATGAGCCGTCGACCGTTCATCAAAAGGTGCGTGAAGCCATGCAGGCGCCGGACTTGCGGCCCGGTGATCTAGGCAAATGCGCCCGAGCGCTTTGGTGGCAAGTGGCAGCGCAAGCGGCTGAATGTCCCGGGCCGGTCACTCCTGAGACGTGGCCAAGACTTTGGTATGCCTTTAGCCAGCGGTGGGAGGAAGTGTGCGCAGGACACGCATGGGCGGCTGCTTACGGACGTGAGGGGTATGACGTTCTATTTGCAGTAGAGGGACTCGACATGCTGATGGACTGGAGTCCATCCATGCAGAAAGGACGTACAAAGGAATGGATAAAGCGGCATGGTAGATCCCTTGACTTTCTTGCTGCAGCTATTTTGCAAACAGAGGACGCCCTGCAGGGGGGGCTGCTGAAGCGAAATCGTGCGCATATTGAGAGTCGGGTCAGGAAGGTGCAGTGGAAGGCGTTGCAACGCGTGCCTTCTGCCAAAGCGCCATTGCACGTGGAGTCGCAGCGGTCGGTAGCCCCCACATTGACGCAGTGGCTCTGCCTGGCGGCGATACTTTTGAACCGCTATGACACCAACCGCGACGGCGAATCTCATCCGTTGGACCAACTGCCAAGCCGGTTCGACCCGAACGACAATGTCGGTCCTGAGGCAATCAAGACAGCTTGCGCATATATTCAGGCGCCTGCGATTGGGAGGGAACCTGTTGCGGAGCCCCTTGACGCCGAGGCTAGCAAGATCGCACTGCAATTTCTGGTATCCAATACGGCGGGGCCGCCGCGTTACAGCCGGTGGGAAATTCTCCGAAGGTATAGCGATCTGATTGGCAATGGGAGTATCGAGTCGCACAGCATGTCTATCTTGCCGCCGGTTCCTGTGGTTGGTGCGGGCATGTTGGCCTACATAGAAGAGCGCGACGGCTCGGGTGTCAAGCTTTATGCATTCGAATCGAGTCGTGATGTGCAGTTGCCGCCGCGTTTCGCGGGTGCAACCATGGATGAGGACGGCCCGCAAGAAGTGTCTCCTCTTATCTACAGTTGGAACAGTCCACAAGAACTGACACATGGCCTTTTACGTTTTGATGGTAACCAGAGTATCCGAATAGTCTTCAACTCTGTACAGCCAGCAAATCGAGCGCGCTTTGCGGCAGACCTGTTTGAGACGCTTCACGTCATCCAGCAGGCACACGCCGATGAAGGGAAAGAATGGGTCGTCATCATGGCGCACGTAGCTCATGAACCTACCGCGGGTAGCGTGACAGAGGTCGGTGCCTGTAGGTGGTACCTGGTGTCTTTCCCATTGGAAAGCGCAAACCTAGGTGTCAGCGCTTGGGTACGAGATGGACGAGGGGGATTGCGTAGCGTCAGCGTACCGGGCGGGGAGCACACAAAGTTGTGGCGTCTCGGGTGCGCAGTAAGCGATGCACTGGAGATGGGGTTTGACCTACCGGATGATGAGACCTCAGTTGAGGTGGACGAGGCGGCATTAGCACACCCGAACCAAATCCAAGACTATGTACTGCGCCAGCAACTGAGCAAACTGCGCGGCACATTAATCGCGGACGCGCAGGTTCAGAGTGAGGGGCAGGGCGGACTGCCAAAAACGGTAAGTCGCTCATTGGAGATTCTTCGTCGCTTCGATCCTACGCTTGATCCTGCGGCACAGGTACGGCTGGTGTTTTATACCGAGGCCGAGACGCACAGTATGGCCATGCGCTTGCAGTACAAGGGCGCAAGTGACCTGAGAGACCGTTTGCATTTGCTTCCCGCACTCATCCTTCAACGCTTGCCATTGAGCGTGTTGGAGTGGATGCCATTGCCACATGATCTTAGACGCAAATCTCTGCGGACTGACTTTGCGTTGATATTCGCATTGGCCGAACTGATGGGCGCTGTACATACAGGAGATTTCGGCGCGCGATCCAAACATAGAGGGGACTTCGGGTCCGCGCATGCCTTGCACATTGGCCTTGCACTGGCCGCCACAGGCGCTGCGCTGCGTGGTCTCGTGGCGTCTGCGTGGGGTGCAACTCGGTACCGGGATCCTGCTCCGTTGCCTGCGAGCTTACCGATACCGCCAAGCTGGAATTCTCCCGATGCGGGACGGCAGGATCCTCAACTGGACTACGAGGCCGCATGCAAATTTCTGCACGATGACAATTGGGCAGAGTCCAAGGACGCAACGCCTTGGCAATGGATGCTCGCGTTACTGGGAATACTCGATAGTGTCGCTCCGCAAATGCTGGACGGATCCACTGAAAATCCACTGCACGCTGTATATGAGCACCTGCGGCAATGGCAGTCGGCACCGAGTGAAAGTATCGAAAACCAGCAGTGGGCGTGGCCATATGACGACCTGCCTGTGTACAACATTGTCGACTGGAACTCGCTCGTAAGAATTTTACCGCCAGCAATCGCATACGTCGACCAGCACTTGGGCCTTGTCGTCCGACAGATCGAGGCCCCGGCGTATCGGCGTCATCGTGACGACAGCGCATTTACTGACGCTGATAGTCAGCAATGGATCCTTGCGAAGATGCAGTATTCCGGACTCGGGTCCAATGGCAGTGTGGCTCGTGTGCAGCAAGGTCGTAGTCGGCTCGCGACATGGACTGAGGTTCGGCGGCGAGCAGATAACGAACTTTTGTCGGTTCATACGCTGGACGACAAGCTGGGGCGGTGGTGGTCTGTCGAGGGCGCCGCTGGGCAAGATGAAGTGACATCGGCCGAAAACAGGGCAGCTATCGTTGCTGCACAAACCGACAGAGCGGAATCGACTGCTGCCGAAAGTGTATCGGAGGAGCGTGCAACGCCTGAGTCCGTTGATGATGAACGTCATATTGCTGAACCGATCATTGGCCCGGATTCTGCTGCCCCCGATGCGGCTGAACTTCCTTCTGCCGAATCAACAACATCTGCACCGGTTATCGCGACGGTACCCCAAGCCGAGCCAGTTGGCGCAGAGAGCGTAGCGGCAGGGATTATTCCGGAACCGTCCGTGGCTTCCAAAGTGTCGGTTGAGGAGACTGGGACCACGACCTTTGATAAGGACGAGATTCGTCGTAAGGCTCGGGAGTCGCAGCATGCGTCATGGTCTATGCGTGGACGCGCGAAGTCCCAATCACATATACGTGTCGCTTTGCTGCAATGGCGTATCGAAGAAAGTTATAGCCATCCAATCGCCGAAGTCGGCCTATGTGGTATGGGTATGCCAGAGTTGGAGCGTAATGATTTGCTCAAAGAATTGGATGCCGATGGTCCACTTGCGCGGGCGCATGGAGCTGCCGTGCGCGGAAAAGAGCACAGCTGGCCAAGGGGGGAGGCAACATCCGTTCTCAGTTGGCCCGAACATCGGCGGCGCCGCTTCTTGAAGCGCGCGCTTGAGGCGTGTCACGATCTCAGGGTGGAATTGCTTGTGCTTCCCGAAGTGTCGGTGCGTCGAGAAACGATCGAGTGGCTGGAAGAGGAGTTGCGCCGACATCCCGACATCGCCGTGCTTGCGGGAACCTACCGTCATTTCGGTCGTTCGGTCTCCGATCGTCTGGATTCGAATAACGGAATCACTGAAATTCATCCGCTAATGGCGCCGCTGACATTGTTGTGGCGACCAGACGAGGCACTTTCGAAAGCCCTCTTTGGAGAAGATAGTGCACATCGGACTTTACGTTTCGTGAGGGGCAAGAAATACCGCGCGGTGGCAGCCAACGAAGTGTTCCGTCCTGACTGGCGAGCATTACAGCCACTTTTTGGGATCGATCAACTGCTTGACCACCTCGGCGACATACCGAACGAGCGCATTCGGCCAGTGATAAGGGCCATTGCGGAAAAGATGCCGTCGCTTCGTTACTGCATGGAACTTGTCTGCTCGGAACTGTTTCTTCTTACCAGTCCGGCGAATCGGGAGCCGCTACGCCAAGAGGTAGCGGCCATGCTAAACCGCTTTCCTCACGCGGCGTCCGCTGACGCAAAGAAGATAGTTGATGATGACTTCATTAGCTTGGGTGACTCTTTGTCGGTGGCACAGGCACATGGCGTTCCTCGCCGCACCATCCTGCTGGTGCCTGCCGCGACGTCCCGAAGCAATGACTATTGGCATGCTGGACAAGCTAGTGTCCTTGCGTCGGGAACGGCCACCGTTTTTTGCAACGCGGCTAAGTCCACGTTCTCATGTGGGGGAAGCTGCTTCATAGGAATCGATTCAGCTACGAAGCCTCACGGCGCAGCTCCGGGGCTTATCGAAGCGCTGACGCCTTATCACGGTTGGCGTAAAGGAATTTTGTCAGCAAAAGCGGACGGTGCGCTTTCGGAGGAGGACCAGGCGATGGTTATCGTTGACCTCGACCCGGTCCATGTGGTGAGTGGTCGGCCACGACCGCAACTATTACCCGAGCCGATGGTGTTGGTGGCCTATTTACCCGTCGTCGAACTCTTGGATCCTGAGGCAAACAAAAAAAATATGCACAGTGCCCTTGAGAGGGACTCCGCGCTTCATTTCAAAAAATCTAGCAGGGACCAAGATGTTCAGAATGCGTTGGGAAAGGTCGGTACGACACCGAAGCAGCGGAAATCGTCCGACTCACTATGGCGTGCCTTTGGCGAACTACTCAACGCCTCGAAGCCTAGCTTGGATGTGTCCCGGCTGGATGCTTTCGTCAAACATTTCGTGGATCACAAAGCCATGCGGGAGAGGTTGTTGGCATGGGAGAGGGACCGGCAGCAGCAACCACATGCAAAAAACGGGCCGCTGGGATTAGAGCCGGCCTGGTTGGATTTTCTCGAGGTTGATCTGACGCTTCATAGCGATGAGGAACTTCCAACGGTTAAGGTGCCACCTTGGCGGTCAGATGGTCTCTCGGAAAGCGAAGGGTCTGGCGATTAGGGTTTGTCGTTTCTCGATGTCGACATCGCAATACCTAGCGTTTGCATCTCCCGGTCTTGCGGCTATCGAATGCCGCGAGGCTGGCCTCGACGTTGAGGTCTTCATCTCCTTCGATGATCAAACACTCACCGCGAATGGGACAGGTGCGGCGGGTCGCCGCCTCGTGCGACCGGCCGGCGCATAGTTTCGCTGTTGGTGGCGCCTCACTCGACGCGGCCACCGTGGCTGTGTAGTCTACTAAACGGGTATCCCTTGCCCCCGGTCGTTATCAACATTTAGTCACAAGCTGTGGGCATGCCATCTTGAATAAGTCAGCGTTGGAGCTTACGAGGCCGCGTGTTCCGTTGTTGCGGGCAGGCACTTCGTGCACGCTTGTCATGCATGTCGGAACTGTGCTTGCGGTGACCATGCTTTTGTCAGGTTTCGCAAGCGCAGCACCGCAGTCCACTCTACGTTTTGCATTGCCTGGTGGAGCAGCGGTGCTCTATAGCAACGCTGCGAATCCTCAAGATCCCTTGCCTCGTCGGACTTGGAAGAAGGCGGTTTTCTCCTTTCCGAATGGATTGACGTTTGACTTGCTGTCGCGAGTAGGTGAGTCACGCGCCGGTGGCGGAACGCAGATGGAGCCTCCCAACAAATGGAATATCTCGCCTTCAGGTCAATATGTAATCGTTATGCGAAACGACCAAGGAACGGTGTTCATGGGGCAAGGGCGACCGGAAGCGGTGCTGAACCGGGAGTACTGTTCCATGATTGAGATAAAAACCGGCTGTATTACGGCCGAGCACACCGGAGAGATTTGCGGAGCGGGATGGCAACCGAGTCAAGGTGCCCAATGGGGAACAGATGCCCAAACTTCAATGATGCTCACGCGAGATCGTCCCTCGGCAAGCAATAAGTTGGCCTTCATCAATGCAGGACAACCCGCGCATTTGCTGATGCGCGATGCTTCGGGGGCCGACAATCTCTTGCGGTGTGACCCACTTTCCCCGACCAATCGCAAGTCCTATCGGAAAATTGCCGCAACTCTAAAGATGGAAGGCGCCGCCTTTGATGCGCAACTGATCGAGACGGCGCTTTCGAAAGACTTTGCCGCTGTAGGTATGCCGGTAGTGCAAGAAGCGGATGCTGAAGGCGCCGTGCGTCACAGTGTGGGTCGCCAAAGCGACTCTGTTCACATCCCCAGACGACGCGACCGCATGTCGAGCCTATCTCGTCCAGAATGATGTCGTAACTGTACTGAAGCAGTCTCCGGCTGGGTGGGCCTACGTGGACTACATTAAAGCGTCCGGTAAACATCTGCTTCGGTGGATCAAAGCCGATCAGATCTCGATTAAACGATGATGCGTAAAAGTTAGACTAGATCAAACAGGTAGCGTCAGAGCGGCTGACTCAGTTCGGTCACAAGTAGTCAGCAGCGAGCGGCGGCTACCCGGACGGATATGGCGAGCCGAATGATCCATCGGACACAAACGGACGCCATCGCCATGGTCGTCACCTAGACTGTCATCTGGGCTGTTACAAAAGCGGTCGCCTTTGCGGCTGCAGCGTCGCGACGTTGATCCGGAGAGAAGTCATGCCACCAGAACTTGGTCAAAGTTGGGTCGTACACCCATGGATGGTCAAGCGCCTCATATGACTTAAGACGGCGACCTCGCAGATAAATGGCTTGCTCTTCATTGGGAACATTCGGGGGCCAGTAGACGCCAAAGTGCTGTAGATTCATGTGCTCATAGACCTTGGTCACTTGAGGCGCTCCGCCAATGTCTCTGAACTTTTCAGATGAGAGTACTTCGAAAAACGCTACTGCCGGAGTCATATCGAGTCTTTTGCGTTTTGCCTTGCTTTGCTTGAGAATTTCGGACATCCGCCGGACAGTCGCTTTGACAGGTTTCGCGTCTCCTACGTACGCTACCGACTCTCCCCCGTAAGACTTGGGGTGAGTCGATACAAACTGATTGCATTTTGGCTGGAAGTCAATTCGCCGCACAAAGAAATCCTTCCTGCGCACTGAATAGCCTGCAAAGACAAACGAACACTCCGGGAGTGCCATGGAAGGATGGGCGGGATCTGTCACGAAGGAGAGTGAGTCATTCAGCATCTGGACAATTCGATCGAATAGTTCCGCCACGTCGACGACTCGATCCCGCAAGTTGACGAACGATTCTACGTAAGAGGAAATTTGGGCAATTAATGGGTACGTCCACGATGTGTCTCCAGCGAACGCAATGACAGCGTCACTCCGGCCAATACCGAATATCTTAGGACCATAGTCCCAGAGCTTTCCGCCGCTAAGCCTGCTGTCAGACAGTATCCACAGTTCACGACCAGTCTGGGTCGTTCTAGTCCAAGCGACTACAAGTGTCATGAGCGGTTCCAGTCAAGAGGATCGGTTAGCGTCACATCTTAGTCGAACGAGTCCGAAAGAGCATTCAGTGAAGGTCGGGTAATCGGCGATCAGTCAGCCAAGGGAGCCCGGACAAGGTTTTTGGTTACCGCCATGGCCGGTTGCGGCACGACGGTCGGATTACTGCCAGGTGATCCGCGACCGCCAAAGGTTGTAAGGGGGCGGCTACAGTCAACCGGGTCGGACAGGCTCCCTAGCTGACGTTGGCCGACCGGTCGGGTCTTGGCCTATACAAATGAAGCAAGTCACCAAGCCTCACTCGTCCGTTCTGTCCGGCCCGGAGAGCTTCCTCTTACAATGACATCTACTCCAGCACGCTCGAATGAGCCGCGTGCCACGCGCACCCATATACCAAACGGCCAATGGCTCTCAATTCCCCATTTCTGAGATGCCAGCGCGGTTACGCTGGTCATGAAGCCTTGCTTCTCGCCATCGGAGTTGAACGCAGTTCCCTCGCGCCGATGGTCGAAAAAGTCTTGTCCAGCGAGACACAGCGAAGAGGGGGGAAGAAGGGGAAACCCAAGGCAACAAAAAAGCGCGGGCCGCATGGGCGGCAACCCATACGACCCGCTGACCACCACCAACTCACCACAGGAGTCGGAAATGGCTGACGCCAATACTAAGCCACGTCTTAGAAAGAACAAACCGGTCAACATGCAAAAGACGTTTGAGCTGGTCCTGCGCAACTATCCGGACCTTCCCAAGCGAGGCTGGCCGTATCTGCCGTGGATGAAGGCGATCGACATTGATTTCAAGATCTTCGGATTCAAGCCTGGCGACCGCGTATACGTGGACGCCAACTACGTGACCCGGCAGATCACGATCACGCCGGATTACAGCCAGTTGGCGTTGCGAGAGCAGCCGTACCACGATCCTGACCGTGGACCGTCGCCGCTATAACGCCTGCTAGGGCCGCTTGATGCGGCCCTAGCGAGTGGAATGCAGGCGTTTCCCGAATGCGACTGACTGCCGGGGCGACACCGCCCCGGCCATTGCCGCAAACGCCGCGACTCACACCTCCAGCCACTTTCAACAACTGTCACGACCGCAAGGTCCGTGAGGCGACACGTCGCCCGCCGAAACAGCCGAATGGCGTTAAATCATCAAATCAACGCCCACCGGCTTGCCGCTTCACAAGCGCCCCCCGCTGCAACACATACTCGACCCGCGCGCCTTCATCGGCCACGACTCCGATATCCTCAAGCGGATTCCCATCCAACACGACGAGGTCGGCGATCGCTCCCACGGCAACCACCCCCAGCTGCCCCTGCATATTGACGATCTCCGCCGCCACGGTAGTCGCCGACCTGAGCGCTTCCAGATTCCCCAGCACCTCGGCCCGGATCCGAAACTCTCCGCTTTGAAATGCGTGCATTTCCCCGAGCAGATCCGACCCGAACCCCATCTTCACGCCGGCGTTCGCATAGATTTCCAGCGATTCGCGTCCTTTCTGCTGAACGGAAGCCACCTTTGCCACCGAATCCGGCGGCATCCCGAACTCCGCGCCGTGTTTGGCAAGCGCGTCATAAGTGACAAGCGTGGGCACGACAAACGCGCCATGCTCGTGCATCAGCTTCGCCGCAGCCTCATCCACGAGATTCCCATGCTCGATCGTCCTAACCCCACAGCGCACCGCCCGAGCAATCGCCCGCCCCGTATACGCGTGCGCCATCACATAAGTATTCGCGGCCTCGGCCTCATCCACGATGGCCCGAATCTCGTCCTCGGAGTACTGCGTGTTCGCAATCGGGTCGGTCGGCGAAGCCACGCCACCTGACGCCATGATCTTGATCTGCGTCGCGCCTTTCTGAATTTCTTCACGTACCGCAAGCCGCACACCTTCGACCCCATCCACCACCCGAGCAATCGCTCCCGTCCTGAAACAGCAAGAACAAGGCTCCAGCAAATCCCCGCGCGGCCGAAAGTCCCCATGCCCGCCGGTCTGCGACAACGCCTTTCCCGACGGAAAAATCCGCGGCCCCGACACCAGCCCGGTTTCGACCGCCTGCATCAAGCTCCAGTCCGCGCCGCCAGCATCGCGCACGCTGGTGAACCCACGCGACAACATCGCATCGAGAATCGGCAACGACCGAATCGCCGCAAGAATATTCGGCTGCGTCGCATTCGCGCCGAGATTCGCATTCGACGCCAGCACATGCACATGGCAATCGATGAATCCCGGCATCACGGTCTTGCCGCGCACGTCGATCCGCCGCGCGTTCGGAAAATCCACCGGCCGATCGGTGACTTCGACGATCCGGTCGCCGTCGATCACGACATGATGATGATCGAGCAGCACGCCCCGTTCGAGATCGAGTACGTTGCCGCCGTGAAGCACGGTAATGGTCATGGAGAGAGATCCTTATCGATTGACGGAAGCAGCCCGCTTGGCGTCCTTCACGAAGCGCGTACCGATGAAGCTGACGGCCGCTGCGAGCGTCACGTAGAAGGCTGGCGCCATGTTGCTGCCGGTGCGGGCGATGAGCCACGTGATCAGGAACGGCGCGAAGCCGCCGAAGATCGTGACCGCGAAGTTGTAGGCGACGGACAGCCCGGTCGACAGCACCTTCGTCGGGAACAGTTCGGCGAACGCAGCGAGGATCGGCCCCGTGTAGGTCGCGATCAGTACGCCGAACACGGCCTGGAACACGATCAGCGACGTGAACCCGGGCGCATGGTTGATCCACGCGAACATCGGCCACGCGAGCACGAAGATGGCCAGCGCCGATCCGGACAGGAACACGCGTCGCCCCCACACGTCGGCGAGCCGGCCGACGATCGGCGAGCAGCACATGATCATCAGTCCGCCGACCATGCCGGCCGCGAAGCCGGTCGATTGCGGCAGGTGCAACGTGCGCACGGAATACGTCGGCATGTAGAAGAGCAGCACGTAGGTGCAGACGGTCCACAGAATGACCATCGAAAAGCTCGCGAACGTCTCGCGCGGGTAGGTGGACAGCACTTCCTTCAGCGGCGAGCTCTCCTTTGCCTGCGCTTCGACGGCACTGAATGCGGGCGTCTCGTCGATATGGCTGCGGATGTAGTAGCCGACGGGCCCGACGATGATCCCGAGCAGGAACGGCAGCCGCCAGCCCCAGCTATGCAGCGCCTGCGCGTCGAGCGACGTCGTGACGAAGGTGCCGGTCGCGGCGCCGAGCAGCACCGCGAAGCCGATGCTCGACTGGATCCAGCTCGAGTAGTACGCGCGCTTCTCCGGCGGCGCGTATTCGGTGAGGAACGCGGTGGCGCCGCCCATCTCGCCGCCGGCCGAGAAACCTTGCAGCAGCCGCGCGACGACGATCAGCAGCGGCGCGGCGATACCGGCCTGTTCGTAGGTCGGCGCGAGCCCGATGAGCGCGGTGCCGGCGGCCATCATGAGGATGGTGAGCGACAGCGCTGCCTTGCGCCCGACCTTGTCGGCGTAGACGCCGAGCACGATGCCGCCGACGGGCCGCATGAAGAAGCCGACGCCGAACGTCGCGACGGTCAGCAGCACGGACGTCAGTTCGTTGCCGGTCGGAAAGAACAGTTTCGCGATGATGACCGCGAAAAAGCTGTAGACGGTGAAGTCGAACCATTCGAGACCGTTGCCGATCACGGTCGCGACGATGGCGCGGCGACGCTGCTGCACTGCCGCATCGACGGCAGGCGCGGCGCGCGGGGAAAGCGTTCCTTGCATGGTCTCTTCCTCTATCAAAATCAGAAGACGGGACGGCTGCCCCGCGTGAACCCATGCTAAGGACAGCGCGATTTTTTTCTGAAACGAAAGATTTGCATGCACGCATGCGCTGGACGCATGCATTGCGTGATGGATCGGTCAGAGCGCCGTCTGCCGCTCCGCCTGTTCGAACAGCCAGCGTGTGAAGAGGCGTGCGGCGTGGTTCTGCGCGCGGTCGTTGGGCGAGATCACGTAATAGCCGCCACCGTGGCTCGCGGATGCGTCGGTCACGCGCACGAGCAGCCCGGCCTCGATGCACGCGTCGATCATGTAGCGCCAGCCGAGCGACACGCCCTGGCCGAGAATCGTCATCTGCACGATCTGCGGATACGAGTTGATGGTGATGTCCTGCGGCTGCGCCTTCTGCCGGTCGATGTCGTTCTGGTCGAACCATTCGGACCACGACATCCACTGACGCTGCCCGTCCTCGAGGCGCAGCAGCGTCTCGTTCGCGAGATCGGCCGCGGCGAGCGTGCGGCCGGCCAGGTAACCCGGCGCGCAGACGGGAAACACTTCCTCGTCGAACAGGCGGCGCGCGGTGTATTCGGCGGGCGCCTGCTGGCGCACGTAGTAGACGCCCACGTCGAACTCCGCCGGCGACATCGACGCGAGCCCGTCGCGCACGATCAGCCGCAGCTTGATGTCCGGATAGGCGGCGCGAAACTCGGGCAGGCGCGGCGTGAGCCACAGCAGCGCCACACCGGACGAACACGCAATCGTCAGTTCGAGATCGCCGTAGGGCTTCATCACATCGTGCGTGGCTTCCGCGCATTGCGTGAGGAGATGGTGCACCTGCGCTGCGTATTGCTCGCCGGCGATCGTCAGCCGCAGCGAACGATGTTCGCGCACGAACAGCGAGCGGCCGAGGAATTCCTCGAGCTGCTGGATCTGCCGGCTGATCGCGCTTTGGGTCAGATGCAGCTCGGCGGCCGCGCGCGTGAAGCTCGCATGCCGCACGGCGGCTTCGAACGCGATGAGGCACTGAAGGGGCGGCAGGGGCGTGATGCGCATGGCAGCTTGGGAGGTCGAGGAGGCTGCCGATATGATACGAGCGGATCGAAAGGAAAACACAAGGAAGCAGGGTGCCCCAGTCACCGCATTCATGCGAAGATTGACCGCACAACACACTCGCCCGAGAACGACGTGACCCCATTCAACCCTGAGAGCAAACCGGACGCCGTCCATCCGCCGTGGATGCCCGTCGCGATGGCCGAACTCGGCATCCGCCGCCATCCGCCCGGCAGCATCAACCCTCGCATCGTCGAATACAACAACCAGACGAACCTGGTCGGCTACGACGACAAGATTTCCTGGTGTTCGTCCTTCGTCAACTGGTGCATGACGCATGTCGGCATTCGTGGCACGGGCTCTGCGCTTGCGCGTTCGTGGCTCGAATGGGGGAGGCCGCTGGAACGGCCTGTCTACGGTTGCATCGCGATCCTGACGCGTGACGATCCCGCAAGCTGGAAAGGGCACGTCGGTTTCTACCTGCGTCACGACGACGAACAGGTGTATCTCTTCGGCGGCAACCAACTGGAAGAAGTGCGCGAACTTGCGTACCCGTTGAATGAAGTGATCGGCTACCGATGGCCCGACGCCGCATGATCACAACGCTGAGCACACACAAAACCCCGAACACCGCGTAACCAGCCGCTGTTAACCTGTCACGCAACCGCATCGACCCACCCGGAGCCCGCCGGCGCATCAACGAGCCGCCGCCGGTCTCCGCACCCACAAGGAGCCAGCAGTGCAAACCGGTCATCTCCGTCTCTACGCGGATACGCAATACACGAGCCCTTACGCGATGTCGGTCTTCGTTGCGCTCGAGGAAAAATCGCTGTCTTACGAACTGGTGACCGTCGACCTTGGCAACCGCGCGCATTTCGCCCCCGACTACGCGGCGACGTCGCTGACGCAACGCGTGCCGACGCTCGTGCACGACGATTTCGCGCTGTCGGAATCGTCGGCGATTACCGAGTATCTCGACGAGACTTTCCCGGGCACGCGGCTCTATCCGGTCGAGCCGCGCCAGCGCGCACGTGCACGGCAGGTGCAGGCGTGGCTGCGCAGCGACCTGATGCCGGTTCGGACGGAGCGGTCGACCGAAGTGCTGTTCTACGGGCCGTCGAGCGAGCCGCTGTCGAGCTTGGCGCAGGCCGCCGCGCAGAAGCTGTTCACGGCTGCCGACAAGCTGCTCGCGCCGGGCGCGGCGAACCTGTTCGGCGAGTGGAGCATCGCGGATGTCGACCTGGCGGTGATGCTGAACCGTCTGGTGCTGAACGACGATCCGGTGCCGCAGCGTCTCGCCGACTATGCGCGTGCGCAGTGGGAACGGCCGTCGGTGCAGCGCTGGGTGAAGCTGAAGCGGCCGCCGTTGTAATTCGCGGAGGCTAGGGCGTCTGCGCTGCACGCCGATGAGTTGCAGGTCAGTCGGTCGCGCACGCATCGAGAAGCGGTATGTCGGCGCGACTTCATGTAACCCGCCGAATCGGCGTGAGAACGAATATCGATGAAGAAGATCGGTTTGTCGGTCGCGATCATGGCCGCGTCCTGTATCGGATGGGCAGCGCCTCCTGGCGACGGGCTGGTGAAAAGCTGCCTGATGGCGCAGTCCGTCTCGCCGTCCATTGTGATCCAGGACATCAACACGCACGAGGTGTCGCAAGAGGACGACTACGCATACGGTTTCAACGCCAGTTACGTCGTCAAACATGCGGGTGCCGACGTCGGCTACGCTGAAGGAAAGTCGACGCAGGCGCTGATCTACGCTGGCAAGCTCTACCGATTGTCTGCGGCGATACCCGTTGGAAATAACGGTGGAATCAAGTCGACTACATTCAATCCCGCGCTGGCCGAATGGAGCATGGCAACGGTCGGCCGTCAGCACTATCTATGCGTGAGCTTCAATTTCGACGGACTCGGGCGAAGCGGGGCGTACCAGAATGTTCGCGGCGGATACTTGCTGAACGTGAACACCAAAGACCTGTACTTTGTCGTACGCGATGTTAGGAAGTGAGTGGCTTTCTCTTGCACGGTGTCGCATCGTGCAGGGCAGGGGGCCATCCGGTGACCCGCCAACCCTGCACATCCCGGTGGTCAGTTGTATAAGTCTGGACTAGACCAAGCAGGCGGCGTCAGATTGTCTGACTCAGTTTGGCCAGGAACGGACTTTCATGAGGCCGCGTGTGCAGCCGCTGAGAAGGCCAGTTCACTCAGGAAACGGTCATTCGGCTGTTGGTGGCAAGCGCTGGATTTTCGACCATTGCCGACGTCGGCACCGCTGAGAGCCTCCGTCAGCTATTCAGTCCTTTCGGAGCAGTCAATGGTTTGAACAGTACCGCGAGCGGAAGAAGACCGGTGGCACCAAGTCGTCAGCCAGAAGCGAAAGTTCCGCCAGAGTCGAGCTGATGCGGGACTTCGCTTGAGACAGACGACGGCACCGACTTCACCCCAAAGAGGCTAAGAGCGGCAGTTTCTATCAATGATGGGCATTAGCGCGTCGGCTTCGCTTTTAGCGTTTGACCTGACATAGCAGATTTGAGCTTGCAGAAGCATTTCGCAAACTTGATTCTTTTCTGCTACCGTTTGCCACTTGTCACTAAAGTCCTTGTTAAATTTAACGGTGACGTCGGCTTTGACCGGCGCGGCTTTAAGAAGCGTCAAGTCCGCAGAAACGTCGGCTGAAACAGCAGTTGACCCTGACGCTGCGTCTGGAGCGGTTGCGATGCACTCGTCGATTCCTTTGCTACCACTGGTCACGGGCGTGGGTGTGCATCCCGTCGTCACAATTACAAAAACAAGCAATGAGCTGCTGCATAAAAATATATTTTTCATTTTTCTCACCCGAATTGTAATGTTATTGCTTCTGGAGCCAAACTTCAATATTTCCTCTCTTGATGCTTGCACCTTTCCATGAGTAGTTTGGGGCAATGAGCACGTGCTCAATTCCTTGTCTATTCATAATGCTTTTAACCAGCTTGGCCGCCTCAAAATCCGATTGATAAAAGATTCTAATTTGTGAACTGTTCGGGCTTGCGTCCGTCTGGAGGTCTGGCCCATAGGCTAAAAATCCCCGATCACCGAGCTTTTCTTTCAAAGCTCTCGCCAGGTCAGCTTGACTTGCTGAAGCTGTTTGGATGTACACCGTCTGTCCCGGAGACGCATCAACTTGAACGTTGCTCGTACAAGAGTTCTTGGATTCAATGATCTGCAGAAGTCTGGCGCTTGTAGCCTGCGTATTCGGATAATTTCCCAAACAGGCTACCGTTTGGAGCAACATTGTGCAGGCAATCTTCTCGTCAGGTATCTCTGCAAATACCTCGGTAGCTTTCTGCTCTATGTTTGTATTCGCACTTAGCGAATTGCCGAAAATAGTTAGATCGGCACCTATCTTTCTAGATTGATCGTTTGTGTAACTTTGGGGTGGTGTGACTATACAAGGCGATGGGCCTGCGGCGGGGACAGCACGATTGATCCCCGAATTGCCCGACGATTCCATATCGGATTTGTCACTAGGGACAGTTTGGCATCCGTGCACTAAAACGACGAGTGCTAGCCCCCCGATTTTCATCATATTTTTGGATTGCATGCATTTCTCGGTTTTGTTTTGGCATAGAAGCGGTTATAGATTGATGGCTGCCGAGATGCAAGGTAATTAATTGTATTTTTGGGTGTTAAATGGTTGCTTAATGCCCAATGTCTTGGCTTGCATAACGACCGGCGTCGGCTGCACTTGATCTCTCCTTGTCCTCAATGTTCCAAACTTGCACGTAGAAACAGTCCAATTCGACGTTCGCCATAGCCGATGTCGCGCCTACGAGGCCGGGAGCGACCGACCGTTTCATCCATCAAAAGACTTCCGTCGGCCTCGTGTCGAACGGCCGGGATGGGTCGATCACCGCCCTTGATGAGGTGATGTCCACGCAAGCTCAAAGCCAACCTGGCGCTGACTGAGAGAGCAAGCCCAGACTTACACGGCTCAGTTCTTCGCCACAGCCTCCACCTCCGGCCCACCCGCCGCGTCATTCCTGCTCCACCCACCCCCAAGCGACCGATACAGCGCCACCGCCGCCAGTGCATGCTCGCGCTTGACCTGATTCAGCGAATCCGAATCCCGCAGATAAACCTCCTGCGCAGACAGCACATCGAGAAAATCCGTCGCACCGCCCTTATAGAGTTGGTTCGCCAACCCAAGCGCCTTGTCCGAAGCAGCCAGCGCACTACCCAGCCTGCGCGTTGCCTCATCGGAGCTGACGAGATTCGCCCGTGCATCCTCGACTTCCCGCAACGCCTGGAGCATCGTCTGCCGTAACCCGAGTTCCGACTCGTGCATCCGGCTTTCACTCTGCGAGATGTCGGCGGTAATCCGCCCCGCGTTGAAGATCGGACTCGTCGCACTCAACGCCGCACTGAACAGGTTATCGGTCAACGTCGGCAACCCGAGATAAGAAGCCGCCAGAATCCCGTCCGTCAGGTTCAACGAAAACTTCGGATACCGCTCGGCCTTCGCCACACCGACTTGCGCCGCCCGTCGCTCGACCTGCGCATACGCCGTCAGCACATCCGGCCGCCGCAGCAATGCCTGCGACGGCAGCGTCCCCGGCGAGCCCACCGGCGGCGCGGGAATCTCCCCAGCCTGCGCGAGCACGAGCCGATCGACCGATTCCGGCGTCCTCCCCGAATACACCGCAATCAGATTGAGCTGATGCGCAATCTGCGCCTGCGTCGGCGGAATCCGCGCTTCGAGTGCATCGAGCTGGTTCTGCGCACGCGTGACGTCGAGTTCGGTCGACAGCCCGAACGCCTGCCGCTTGCGCGTGAGTTCGAGCGCATGCTGCCGGATCTTCGCGTTGTCCTGCAGGATCTTCAATTCCTGCTGCGCCCAGCGCAGATCGACATACGCGGAAGCCGCATCGGCCGCGAGCGCGAGCCGCATCGCATCCTCCGCATGCTTCTGCCCGACGAGTTCCGCTTGCGCGGCAAGCAGATCGAGCCGTTCACCGCCGAACACATCGGGTGACCAGCTCAACGCGAGCCCGGCACCCGCCTGCCGCACATAGCCGAGCGGCGGCGGCGTGTTCTGGCGTGCGTCGGCCGCATGCGCGGTCGCGTCGAGTTCGGGCAGCAGTACCGCGCGCTTCTGCACGGTCAGCGCCTGCGCCTGCTTCACGCGTTCGGCGGCGGCCTGCAGATCGAGGTTGCCGTCGAGTACGGTGGCGATCAGCCGGTCGAGCGCGGGATCGTGGAATTGTGCCCACCACGCGGCGGCGTCGATGTCCGCGCGCGGCACGTCGGTGTCCCATGCATCCGGCGCGAGCGTCCGAACCGAATCCTGAAGCGCCGGATGCTGCGCGGGCTGCACCGCACATCCTGCGGCGAGTGCGCTGACGGCGAGGGCGACGAGAAGTTTTTTCATGATGGTGATGACCTCAACCTCAGTGCGCGTCCGGCGGCGGCGCGTTCAGGGAAATGGGTTTGGAGAAGACGACCGCGAGCAGCGCGACGACGAAGCACAGCGACAGCGCGTAGTACGCATCCGCATAGGTGAGCGTCAGCGCCTCGCGATAGATCAGGTGATGCAGGTTCGCGAGCCCGGCTTGCGCGGTGTCCAGCGTGTTGCCGGCCACCGACGTCCAGTACGCGGCCTGCCGATCGAGCAGCGATGCGATCTGCGGCTGGCCGGCGCTCACGTGCTCGTTCAGGCGCAGGTAATGAAAGTTCAGCCGGTCGTTGAGCATCGTCGCACTCACCGCGATGCCGATCGCCCCGCCGAGATTGCGCATCAGGTTGAAGAGGCCGCTCGCCGATTTCAGGCGCGACTGCGGCAGCGAGCCGAGCGCCATCGTCACGATCGGCGGCACGCTGAACTGCTGGCCGATGCCGCGCAGCGCCTGCGGCAGCAGCAGTTCGCGCCAGCCCCAGTCGTGCGTGATCGGCGTGTACAGGTAGCAGCCGAGCCCGAAACAGATCAGCCCGAACACGAGCAGCGCGCGCAGGCTGAAGAAGCGCGCGGCGAACGCATACGCACAAAGCGCAATCAGCTGGAACGCGCCGACCGACAGCAGCGCCATGCCGATCTGCAGCGAGCTGAACGCGCGCACCTGCGCCAGGAATAGCGGCGTCAGGAACACGGTCACGAAGATCCCGATGCCGGTCACGAACGACAGCAGGCTGCCGATCCCGAAGTTGCGCACGACGAGGGCGCGCAGGTCGACGATCGGATCCTTCGCGGTCAATGCATGCACGATGAAGAGAAAACCGCAGATGCCGGAGATCCATGCGCAGATCACGATCGCGTCGTCGCCGAACCAGTTCTTGCGCGGGCCTTCCTCCAGCACGTATTCGAGGCAGCCGAGGAAGCCGGACATCAGCATGATGCCGAGATAGTCGCCGCGCTTGATGAGGCTGAGGTCGGGTTCGTCGATGTGCACGTAGCGCGGCACGAGCGCGGCCACCGCGATGCCCGGCACGAGGTTCAGGTAGAACAGCCAGTGCCACGACCATTGATCGGTGATCCAGCCGCCGATCACGGGGCCGATCGCCGGGGCGAGCGACGCGAGCGCGCCGATGGTCGTCGATGCGATCAGCCGCTGCCTGCCGGGGAACAGCACGAACGCGGTGGTGAACACGGTCGGGATCATCGCGGCGCCGAGCGCACCCTGCAGCCCGCGAAACAGGATCATCGAGTTGATGTCCCATGCGACGCCGCACAGCATGCTGGTGATCGTGAAGCCGACCGCCGATGCGGCGAACAGCCAGCGTGTCGACATCACTTTCGACAGCCAGCCCGACATCGGGATCACGATGATCTCGGCGATCAGGTAGGCGGTTTGCACCCACGACAGTTCGTCCTGGCTGGCGGAAAGTCCGCCGCCGATGTCGCGCAGCGACGACGCGACGATCTGGATGTCGAGCGTCGCCATGAAGAAGCCGACGCACATCAGCGCGAAGGCGAACACGCGCTGCTTCGTTGGTTGCGACGCGGGGTCGCCGGAAAACGCGGTGGTCATCGTCGTCTCCCGTTCAGCTTGCGTGGCCGGTATGCACGGTCACGACCGCGGACAGGCCGGGGCGCAGCACGTGGTCGAGGCCCGGCTGCGGATCGAGATGCACGCGCACGGGCACGCGCTGGACGATCTTCGTGAAGTTGCCGGTCGCGTTCTCGGGCGGCAGCACGCTGAAGGTCGCGCCGGTGGCGGGCGCGAGGCTGTCGACGCGGCCGTGCAGTTTCGTGTTCGACGCATCGAGCGACACGTCGACGCGATCGCCGGCGTGCATCTTGCGCAGCTGATCTTCCTTGAAGTTCGCGTCGATCCACAGCCCGGATGCCGGCACGACCGTCAGCAGCGGCACGCCGACGTTCGCGAGCATCCCGACGCGGCCTGTGCGATTGCCGACGTAACCGTCGACCGGCGAGCGGATCGTCGTGTATTCGACGTTGAGCGCGGCGACGCGCTGCGCGGCGAGTGCCGTGTTCACGCGGGCCCGCGCATCGGCGAGCTGCGCGCCGAGCACGTCGAGCTGCCGCTTCGACGCGAGCAGCGCGGCGTCGCTGCGGTCGACGGCGGCGCCGGCTTTCGAGTAATCGGCGTCCGCGCGTTCGACGATCTGGTTCGACACGGCATCGGATTTCACGAGCTCGCGGTAGCGCACGCGATCCGATGCGGCACGGGTCAGCTCGGCCGACGATGCATTCTTGTCGGCCGTGTGCTGGCCGATCACCGCATATTGCAGTTGCTGCTTCGCCTCGAGTTCGGCCACGGCGGAGCGGGCGCTGTCGACTTCGGCGCTGGCCTGCGCGAGTTTCGCGTCGTAGTCGCGCGCGTCGAGCTGCACGAGCACGTCGCCGGCCTTCACGCGCTGGTTGTCGGTCACGAGGATCTTGTCGACGAAGCCGTTGACCTTCGGCGCGAGCACCGTCACGTCGCCGCCGACATACGCATCGTCGGTGCTTTCCTGGAAGCGCAGCACGAACAGCCAGTCGAGCGCGGCGGCGGCGACGACGATGACGACGGCACCCACCGCGATGCGCATCCACGGCACGCGGCGCTGTTGCTTCGCGGGCTGGTCGAGTGTGGCTGCTTCACGGGATGAGGCAGCGGCTTGGGTCGTTTCCATCGATTCACCTATGTATATGCACTTATCAAAGCGACCGACAGCGTGTCGTCGATCGGGGAAGGGGCTAGCGTTCCGGCAGGTTGTGCGTGATCCGGAACAATTCGTCTCTCAGGCGGGCCGCCTGCGTCGACCCGAACCGCTGCTCGAACGCTTCCTGCGCGGCGAGCCAGTGCACCTGCGCGTCGGCGATCTTCGTTTCGCCGTGCGCGGTCAGCGCGAACGTCTGGCGGCGGCATCGCGGCTCGATCCGGCCGGCCACCAGCGCGGCACCGACGAGCGGCTTGAGCGCGCGCAGCAGCGCGGTGCGTTCGATCACCAGCACGGTCGACAGCGTCGCCATCGTCAAGCCGGGCCGGTCGCGCAGCAGCGCGAGAATGCTGTACTGCGACGGCGTCACGCCCGCCCGCGACAGATAGCGCTCGTAGAACTGCGAGATCCGGCGGGCGGCTTGCCGGACCGCGAAGCAATCGTCATCGGTGAGCGTCATCTTGTGCATGTACACATGTTAGGAGGCAATGTGGCCCGAGGCGAGTGGCGGGGCACGATCAGATTGTTGTCACGGCTGTACCAATCGGCGTCAGGCTGCGGCCGGAACGATCCAGCCTTCGTGGTCGCAATAGGCGACCGTGTAGTCGATGAACGCCTTGACCTTCGCGGGCAGCAGCGCGCGGTTCGCGTAAGCCAGTTTGATCTCGACGAACTTGTCGACGAGATCGGCATCCGCGAGCAGTTGCACGAGCGCGCCCGACGCGAGTTCGGCCTGGACGAGCGTTTTCGGCACGACGCCGATGCCGAAGTCGTGCGTCACCATTTCGCGATTGAAGACGGGGCTGTTCGACGAGATGTCGAAGCGGAACGGCACGGTCAGCAGGTCGCCGTCGACGCGGAACGACAGCGCGGGCCGGCGCAGCGACGGTGACATCGGCACGAACTGATGGTCGGCAAGATCGGCCGGCGTGACCGGGCGCGAATGGGCGCGCAGGTAGGCGGGTGTCGCGACGATCACGAGCGGAATCCGCTCGATCAGCCGCACGACGGTCGATTCGTTCGTCAGCATGTACGGTACGACGATCGCGATGTCGTAGCCTTCGCCGACGAGATCGATGGGGCGCTCGGTCAGCGTCACGTCGAGGCGCACCTGCGGGTGCGCAGCCTTGAAGCCGGCGATCAGCGGCACCAGCCGGTTCAGCGTGGCCGTTGTGTGCGCCACGAGCCGCAGCAGGCCTTCGGGTTCGCGCGTCGGCGCCTGCGCTTCCGCTTCGAGCGAGTCGAGTTCGTCGAGCACGGCCGCGCAGCGCTCGTAGATGCGCTCGGCGGTTTCGGTCAGCGACACCTGGCGCGTGGTCCGGTGCAGCAGCCGGCTGCCGAAACGCGCTTCCAGATCCGCGACCGCGCGCGACACGACCGGCCGTGCGAGGCCGTGCATGTCGGCGGCGCGCGTGAAGCTGCGCATCTCCACCACCGACCGGAAAATCCGCAGCTTGTCGATGTAGTCCATGTCCGTCTCCTTGACGCGAGGGCCGGCCGCCGGCCTTGTTACGGCGAGTGTACATTGACTTTATGCATATGCACATATAAATTGCGAAACATGAACGACACCTCGATTGCCCAGACGTGCAACTGTCTCGCGCTGCGTCAGGCGGCGCGCTTCGTCACGCAACTGTACGAACGCCATCTGGCCCCGGTTGGCGTCACGCCCGCCCAGTTTTCGATCATGGCGAACCTGACGCGTCAGCCCGGCCTGCTGATGAGCGAACTCGCCGATACGCTCGTGATGGATCGCACGACGCTGCTGCGCGCGCTGAAGCCGCTGCAGCGCGACGGGTTCGTCGCAACGGCCGCGTCCGAGCACGATACGCGTGCGCATGCGCTGAGCCTCACGAAGCTGGGCGAGCGCACTTTCGCTGAAGCGAAAGTCGCATGGCAGGCCGCGCAGGACGAATTCGAGACGCAGTTCGGCCGCGACCGCGCGAAGGCGCTGCGCGACGAACTGTTCAGTGTGACCGCGGAACGCTAGACGGCGGGCTGGCGGCAAACTGGAGCGGAATTCGAGCCATTGACCGCTTCGGTGGCGTTCAATGGCGCAAATTGGTTTTTGAAACTGTCCGGATTGATGGTGATCTGGACAGTTTTTATTTCCAGTTGTAGAGTCCCCTGACGGATTTCACGAGCCGGCGCCGCCGGCACGCGTCAGAGGAGCAACCGATGCTGCAGTTGAGTGACCGCGACAGCGCCATGCTGCGCGGGGATTTCGGCGAGGGCGTCGCGCGCGCGATGCGGATCGTCGCGCGTACGGCGCACGTGATGTCCGCGCCGCACCTGATCGACATTACGTCTGCCCATATCGACGGCTGCCTTTACCACGGCCAGACCAGCCTCGACTTCGTCGAGTATTTCGTCGACACCGGCGCAAAGGTCGCGGTGCCGACCACGCTGAACGTCGGGTCGCTCGACCTGATCCATCCCGAGCTGTACCACGGTGACCGCACGATTCAGCGCGATGCGCAGCGCCTGATGGACGCGCATCTGCAGCTCGGCTGCGAATCCAGCTTCACGTGCGCGCCCTATCAGCTGAAGAACCGTCCCGCGAAAGGCGAGCAGATCGCATGGGCCGAATCGAACGCGATCGTGTTTGCGAATTCGGTGCTCGGCGCGCGGACGAGCCGGTACGGCGATTTTCTCGACCTGGCCGCCGCTATCACCGGGCGTGCGCCGTATGCGGGGCTGCATGTCGAAGCGAATCGCGCTGCGCGGATCGTGTTCAACGCACCGGATTTCAGCCGCCTGGCCTCGCGCGACATCTATTTCGCCGCGCTCGGGCTGCTGATCGGCAGGATCGCGGGCGCGGTGGTGCCGGCGATCGTCGGGCTGCCGGCGGACACCACGGAAGACGAACTCAAGGCACTCGGCGCGGCTGCCGCGTCGAGTGGCGCTGTCGCGCTGTTCCATGCGGTCGGTGTGACGCCGGAAGCGCCGACGCTCGACGCCGCCTTGCACGGGCAAGTAGCGCAACGGACGGTCGATGTTGCGATGGCCGATCTCGACGAGATTCGCCGCACGTTGAACCACGGCGCGGCCGGCGATGCGCTCGTCGCGGTGGCGCTCGGCACGCCGCATTTCTCGCTGGCCGAATTCCGCACGCTCGATACCTTGCTCGACGCGTTCGACGGCAAGCCGGCCTGCGATTTCTACGTGAATACCAGCCGGTTCATCCTGTGGGAGCTGGATGAAGCCGGCCTCACGGAGAAATTTGCGGCACGCGGCATCCAGATCGTCGTCGATACCTGCACGTACATCACGCCGGTGATGAAGCAACTGTCGGGGCTCGTGATGACCAATTCGGGGAAATGGGCGTCGTATGCGCCCGCGAACATCGGCGTGACGGTCGCGTACGGCAGCATGCGCGAATGCGTGCGTTCGGCGTACGAAGGAAAGGTGCGATTCGATGACTGAAGCCACGCGCAAGGGTTTGACGGGCGACACGCTCGTGCCGGGCAGTGCATGCGCGCGCCCGTTCGTGCTCGACAAGCCGCTCAGCTTTTGGGGCGGCTACGACTCGGGCGCGGGCAAGATCGTCGATCGCGGCCATCCGCAGGCCGGTGCGAGCCTCGCCGGCAAGGTGATGGTGATGCCGCACGCGAAGGGCTCGAGTTCCAGCAGCAGCGTGCTGGCGGAAGCCGTGCGCAACGGCACGGGGCCGGTCGCGATCGTGCTGAAGGAGCGCGACCTGATCATCTCGATCGGCGCGATCGTGGCGGCCGAGCTGTATGCGATCGCGGTGCCGGTGGTGTGCGTGACCGATGACGTGTACGACGCGATCGTCGCCGCGACGGGGGAGGTGCGGATCGAGGCGGAAGAGGGTGACGGCGGCGCGCGGATTGATCTGGGCGACGCGGCGCGTTCGGCCTGACCGATTCGCGCGCGGCGCGGCGAGCGCTCCGGCTCGCCGCACCCGAGCGCTACAGCTGCGCCCCCTTCAGGTTGCGATGCACTTCGAGCGCATTGCGTTCGACCCAGTTGTGCTGCAGCAGCCCGTCGTCGCGCACGTGCCAGACGGCCGTGCCCGTCATGTCGATGGGCGACCCGCACGGCGCCGATCCCATGAACCCGTTGTTCTTCCCCGTCACGCGCCAGCGGCTCGCGACGCGGTCGCCCGCTTCGTTCTGGAACGTTTCGACGACTTCGAACCGGAAGTCGTCGATGCTCGCGAGGAACGCCGCGACCCACGTCTTGAATGCCGCGCGCGAGCGGATGACCACGCCCCCCGACGTGATCGCGAAATCCTCGGCGACGAGTGCGTCCACCGCGTCGGGGTTGCGCGCCTGCCAGACTTCCCGCCAGAAGTGCTCGACGATCTCCACCGAATTGCGTTTGCTCATCTTCCTGCTCCGTTGAAACAGCGTCATTGATCCGTTGCCGGCCGCGACTCGCGATCGAGTCCGGCTGACACGCAGTCATTGTGTGAACTTGCGAACAAGAAAACAAACGAATAATCTTTCTTGGATCTAGAAGATTATCGAATGGATGGGGCACGATGCTGGATCTGGATTTGCTGCACGCGTTCGTCGCCGTGGCCGAGACGGGCAGCTTCACGGCGGCTGCCGACGTCGTCGGCCGTTCGCAATCGGCCGTCAGCCAGAAAGTGTTGCGGCTCGAGGATGCGCTGGGCGTGCGCGTGTTCGAGCGCACGAGCCGCTCGCTGAGGCTGACGCAGGAAGGTGAGCGCGTGCTCGCCGGCGGGCGGCGGTTGCTGGCGCAGTACGACGCGTTCATGCACGAATGGCGGGAGCCGCCGCGAGTCGAACGGTTGCGGCTCGGCGTCTCCGAAAATCTCGTGCACGCGCAATTGCCGCTCATCCTGGCGCGCTTCGGCGAGCGCTTCCCGGCCGTTCAGCTGGAACTCGTCACCGGATCGAGCGCGGAACTCGCCGACGCGCATCGGGCCGGCCTGCTCGACGTGGTCTTCGCCCGGCAGAAGCAGGACGGCGCGCCCCCGCGCGGCCGCGTGATCTGGCGCGAGCCGCTGGTGTGGCTGGCCGCGAAAAACTACCGGAACGACCCAGGCCGCCCTGCGCGCCTCGTCATGATGCCGCCGCCTTGCGCCTATCGCGAAGTGATGACCGAAAGCCTGGATGCGGCACGTCGCGAATGGTCGGTGGGCTGCACGGCCAGCAATCTCGCCGGCGTGCAGGCCGCGGTGGCGGGTGGGTTGGGGGTCACCGCGCTGGGCAAGTCGTTCCTGCAGCCCGGCATGAAGATCCTGCCGACGTCCGCGCAATGGCCGGCGCTGCCCGCGTCCGAAGTCGCCGTGATCGGTGAGGGCGCGGCCACGCAGTCCGTCGTCGAGCCGCTCGTCGGCATGTTCGTCGAAGTCCTGACGGCGCGTTCGTCGACGAGCCTGGATGCAACGATCGAAGCGGATTAGCGTGCGCTTTCCGGCTTCTGTCCCGTCAACCCGGCAGCCGCTTCACGATACGCACTCGGCGTCTGCCCGGCCCAGCGCCGGAACGCGCGCGTGAAATTGGCCGGGTCGGTGAATTGCAGCTGCTCGGCGATCGTCTTCAGGTCGAGATCCGACGCGGCGAGCAACTGTTTCGCGTCGCGAAACCGCGCTTCGTCGAGCAATTGCCGATAGCTCGAACCGGCTTCCTCCAGCCGGCGCCGCAGCGTGCGCGTCGACACGAGCAGCGCGTCGGCGAGCGTCTCCGGCCCCGGGTAATCGCCGGCGCCGCGTGCCAGCTCCGCGCGCACGCGTTCGACGAGATCGCCTTCCTCCTGACGCACCTGCGCATACTCGCGTTCCACCTGCACGAGCGCCTGCCGGTGTGCGACTTCGTCGGCGAGCGGTAGCGGCCAGTCGAGTACGTCGCGCGCGATCCACAGCGCATTGGCGGCGCAGCCGAATTCGACCGGCGGCAACTGATCGCGATAGCGCGCGAAATAAGGCGGCTCCGGCCACGCGAATTGCAGCTTGATCGGCGGCGATACGCGCCCGGCCCATTGCGAGATGTTCTGCGCAAGCCCGGTCAACACGAACTCGAACATCACGTGATGCTGCAGAACGGGGCTGGCCTGCACGCCGTGCAGTTCGAGCGTCGCGCCGCGTTCGTCTTCTTCATAGGTCAGCCGATATTGGCGGTTGCGCATCCGGAAGTAGCGTTGCGTGACGGAGAGCGCTTCCCGGATGTCCTGTGCGGCCAGCGTCGCGTAGCCGAGAAAGCCGTGCACGGTCGGCTTGAGCAGCAGCCCGAACGCGAGCCCGATGCCCGGATCGCCGCCAATCTCGATCGCATTGAGCACGAGCCGCCCCCATTGCGACGGCGCGACGCGCGCGTCCGGTTCGGCCAATACCGCATCGCGCAGGCCGGTGCCGGCGCGCACGGCGGCCAGGTCGACGCCGCGCGCGGCCAGCGCCTGCAGCATCAGGCGCGGATAGGCGACCGGAATCGTCGGCCGGCGCAGCCCGAGGCGGTCCTTGGCGAGAGGGGAAGTCATGTCGTCTTGGCCGGAAATGACAAGCATTATGGCTGTTTGCCCCCTCACGTTCAAGGCGGCGCGCGCCTACGATGTCACGCATTGCTTACTGGCACGAATTGGCACGATCATCATGACCACGACCTTTCCCCACCTGCTCGCACCGCTTGATCTCGGCTTCACGACGCTGAAGAACCGCGTGCTGATGGGCTCGATGCATACGGGCCTCGAGGACAGCCGCAAGACGCTGCCGCGGCTCGCCGAATATTTCGCCGAGCGCGCCCGCGGCGGCGTCGGCCTGATCGTGACGGGCGGCTTCGCGCCGAACGTGGCCGGCTGGACCAAGCCGTTCGGCGGCACGCTGATGACGTCGGCCGCCGCGCGGCGGCATCGCGAGATCACGGATGCCGTGCATGCGGAGGATGGCAAGATCGCGCTGCAGATCCTGCATACGGGACGCTACGGCTATCACCCGTTCGCGGTCGCGCCGTCGAAGATCAAGTCGCCGATCTCGCCGTTCGCGCCGCACGAACTGAGCGCGCGCGGCGTCGAGCGGCAGATTCGCGCGTTCGTCCGCTGCGCGAAGCTCGCGCGTGAAGCCGGGTATGACGGCGTCGAGATCATGGGCTCCGAAGGCTACCTGATCAACCAGTTCATCTCGATGCATACGAACAAGCGCACTGACCAGTGGGGCGGTTCGTACGAGAACCGCATCCGGCTGCCGATCGAGATCATCGAGCGCACGCGCGAAGCGGTCGGCCGCGATTTCATCCTGATCTACCGGCTGTCGATGCTCGACCTGATTCCGGACGGCAGCGACTGGAGCGAAACCGTGCAGCTCGCGAAGGCCGTCGAGCGCGCCGGCGCGACCATCATCAACACGGGGATCGGCTGGCACGAGGCGCGTGTGCCGACGATCGCGACGTCGGTGCCGCGCGGCGCGTTCGCGTGGGTGACGAAGAAGATGAAGGGCGAGGTCGGCATTCCGCTCGTGACGACCAACCGGATCAACCGTCCCGAAGTGGCCGAGCAGATCCTCGCGGACGGCGGCGCGGACATGGTGTCCATGGCCCGCCCGCTGCTCGCGGATGCGGAGTTCGTGGTCAAGGCCGCGCAGGGCCGTGCCGACGAGATCAATACGTGCATCGGCTGCAACCAGGCGTGCCTCGATCACGCGTTCAAGAACAAGATCGCGTCGTGCCTGCTGAATCCGCGCGCGTGCCACGAGACGGAACTGAAATACACGCCCGCCGCGCAGCCGAAGCGCATCGCGGTGGTCGGCGCGGGGCCGGCCGGGCTCGCATGCTCGACCGTGCTCGCGCAGCGCGGCCATCAGGTCGACCTGTTCGATGGCGCGGCCGAGATCGGCGGCCAGTTCAACATGGCGAAGCGGATTCCCGGCAAGGAAGAGTTTCACGAAGCGCTGAGCTACTTCGGCCGCCAGGTCGAGCTGACCGGCGTGAACCTGCACCTGAACCGCCGCGTCGACGCGAGCGACCTGATCGCGGGCGGCTACGACGAGATCGTGCTCGCGACCGGCGTCGCGCCGCGCGACCCGAAGATCCCGGGGCAGGACGGGCCGAACGTGCTCAGCTACATCGACGTGCTCGCGGGCCGGCAGCCGGTCGGCCGGCGTGTCGCGGTGGTTGGCGCGGGCGGGATCGGCTTCGATGTCGCCGAGTATCTGGTGCAGGAGGGCGAATCGCCGGCGCTCGACCTGGAAGAGTGGAAGGCCGAGTGGGGCGTGACCGACCCGGCCGCGACGCGCGGCGGCGTGACGCGTGCGCAGGCGACCGCGCCCGCGCGCGAAGTGACGCTGCTGCAGCGCAAGGCCGCGCCGCTCGGCAAGGGGCTCGGCAAGACGACCGGCTGGATTCACCGCGCGACGCTGAAGATGAAGCAGGTGAAGATGATCGGCGGCGTGAACTATGAACAGATCGATGCGCGTGGCCTGCACGTGTCATACGGCGAGCAGCGCACCAATCACGAACTGATCGAAGCCGACACGATCGTGCTCTGCACCGGGCAGGAGCCGCAGCGCGCGTTGCTCGCGCCGCTGCGGGCGGCCGGGCGCTCGGTGCACCTGATCGGCGGCGCGGAACTGGCCGCCGAACTCGACGCGAAGCGCGCGATCGATCAGGGCTCACGGCTCGCCGCGCGGCTGTAACGGGAGGTCGCTGCAACGGCCGCCCGAGAAGGTACGCCGCGTGGCGATGACCCGCCTGCGCGACCGTTCGTGGCTCACCGTCTGCTGCACCGATTCGCCGGCGCAGGACTGAAACGAGCCGCAACGCCGGCCGCGTCGCCACGCAACGTGGCGGCGCTACCCCGACAGGCCGTGGCGGCGATTGGCCATCACACGGCTCAGGCCGCTTCGGCCCGTTCTTCCTCTTCCGCTTCCAGCATTGCCTTGACGATCAGGTAGATGGCCGGCAGGTCGTCATCGTCGCGGCGCCAGTCGACCGGCTCCTCGACATCCGCGGCGACCAGGCGGCTGTCGCGCAGCCGGATGAACGCGTCGACGACGGCCGGATCGTTGCGGCTCAGAAAGCCGGCATTCGAGAATGCCAGCTCTTCGACGTTCAGCAGCGCCTGCCAGCTCATCGTGCGGACGGCCGCGGGATGGGTGCGGCGCCGCAGGCCGAGCGCCCGCTGCGCGGGGCCGCCCGCGACACGCTGCAGATCGACGACCGCCCGCTGCGCGGCGCGCTCGAAGTGGACGGGGTTGAAGCCGGGTTGCTCGGGATCGAATGCGGATGCCTGGAACATGGTCGCCTCACAAAAGTCCGTTCGTCTGTGAATGACGGAATTCGGGTCAAATGGTGCAAAAGCACTGTAAATATATACAGTGTTTGGCGCGGTTTCAAGCCCCGGATGAAGGATTTCATGCGATGGCGATCGAAGCGGGCGCCCGCACCGGGCAGCGACCGCTCTACACCGCTGCCGCGATCGTCTCCCGCAACCACCGATGCGCCGGATCGCGATGCACGCGTTCGTGCCACAACATCGACATTTCGTAGCCGGGCACGTCGACGGGCGCTTCCACGACACGCAGCGCGGGCACGTCGCGCACCAGACGCTCAGGCACCATCGCGACGAGATCGGTGCTGGCCACGGCTGACATCACGAACAGGAAATGCGGCACCGACAGCACGACGCGCCGTGTGGCGCCCACCTTCGCGAGCGCTTCGTCCGTCACGCCGATGAAGCCGCCGCCGTCGGGCGACACGATCACGTGCTCGAGTGTGCCGAACTGCGCGAGCGTCGGGCGCCGCTTCAGCTTCGGGTGGCCGGCACGGCCGATGAGCACGTAACGCTCGGCGAACAGCGGCAAGCGTCGCATGCCGGGCGGCGACGCTTCGGTCATATGAAAGACGAGATCGATGCCGTTTCGTTCGGTATCCTGCTCGATGCGCGGCGGTACCAGCTCGACCACGGCGAGGCGCGTGGCGGGCGCGGCCGAACGCAGCGTGTTCAGCGCGGGCAGCACGATCGTCGATTCGCCATAGTCGGTCGCGGCCACGCGCCACGTGTTCGTCGCGGTCGCGGGATCGAACGGCGTGGCCGGAATCACCGCGCGCTCGACCGCTTCGAGCGCATCGCGCAACGGTTCGCGCAGCGCTTCCGCACGCGCGGTCGGCCGCATTCCACGCGGCCCCGGCAGCAGCAGCGGATCGCCGAACACGTCGCGCAGCTTCTGCAATTGCACGCTCACCGACGGCTGCGACATGTTCAGTTTTTCGGCCGCGCGCGTGACGTTGTGCTCGGCGAGCAGCACGTCCAGCGTGACGAGCAGATTGAGATCGAGTCGTCTGAGATTATTCATGGATATACCTGGAATATCAGGAATTCATTTCAAATATACCGTTGGCGGCGGCATCCTGCTGTCATTCAATCAACGGAGTACCGAACATGAATGTGCTGATCGTCTATGCCCATCCCGAACCGCGTTCGCTGAACGGCGCATTGCGCGACTTTTCCGTTGCGCATCTCGAAGCGGCCGGCCACTCGGTGCAGGTGACCGATCTGTATGCGATGAACTGGAAAGCGGCATTCGACGCGGACGACGTGACCGATCGTGTGCCCGATGCGCGGTTCGATCCGTCGCTCGACTCGAAGCGCGCGTTCGCGGCGGGCACACAAAGCGAAGACATCGCACGCGAGCAGGAGAAGCTGAAGTGGGCCGACGCGGTGATCCTGCAGTTTCCGCTGTGGTGGTTCTCGATGCCGGCGATCATGAAGGGCTGGTTCGAGCGCGTGTATGCCTACGGTTTTGCGTATGGTGTCGGCGAGCATTCCGATACGCACTGGGGCAATCGCTATGGTGAAGGTTCGTTTGCCGGCAAGCGCGCGATGGTCATCGTTACGGCAGGCGGGTGGGAGTCGCATTACAGCCCGCGCGGCATCAACGGGCCGATCGACGATGTGCTGTTCCCGATCCAGCACGGCGTGTTGTACTACCCGGGCTTCGACGTGCTGCCGCCGTTCGTGATCTACCGGACGGGGAAGATGAACGAAGCGCGCTTCGACGAAACGCGCGCGGCGCTCGGCAAGCGCCTGGACGAACTGTGGACGACGCAGCCGATTCCGTTCCGCCGGCAGAACGCGGGCGATTACGAGATTCCGGCGTTGACGCTGAAGGACGAAATCGTGCCGGGGAAGGTGGGATTTGCGGCGCATCTGGCGCACGAGGGCTGATCGCGCGTGATCATGAGCGGGCGACGTACCGTTCGATGCGCAGGCGACCGGGCGGCTCGAAGTAAGTGCCGAAACGCACGAGCCCGGCATTCTTCAGGTGGCAGGTCATCTCGAAGCTGACGAGGATGCCGGGATCGCGGTTATCGACGATTCCGACGTCGATCGAGCGGATGCGCGGCTCATACTTCAGCAGCGTCGCTTCCATTTGCTGCTTGAGCAAGTGCGCCGACGCGGGCAGAGCTTTGTAGATGTTCGTCAGGTCGGGTAGGCCATAGTCGGGCAGGTGTTTCAGCGCGCCTGCCCGCGTGTTGAGAATGCGGCGCACGTTCTGCTGAACGCTCAGGCATTCGAGTGTGCGGTCGTCGTAAGCGCCGATCGATTCGCCGCCGATCTGGCCGAGCAGCATGTCATAGAGGGACGGGCCGGCGGTCATCGATGGCTCCGTTGGCCTGTGCCTTCATTGACGGCCGACGGTACGTCGATGAAATCGATTGTCATCGTGCCGTCGGGAGCTGCCGACAGCAGGACTTCACTCGGCGTGACACCTTCGGCCATCCGGGCAAGCAGTTCGTGCGAGACAACCGGCAGCACGCGTTGATTGAGGAACGCGTCGACGCTGCGTGCGCCGGATTCCCGCGACACGCAGCGTTGCGCGATCGATTCGATCAGGTCGTCGGCATACGTCAGTGTCACGGCATGTTGCCGATGGAGGCGCCGGGCAATCTTGTCCAGCTTGATGCGCACGATCGACGCGAGCGCGGCGGCGTCGAGCGGCCGGTAGACGAGTGTCTGGAAGCGTGCGAGCAGCGCCGGCTGGAAGTGCGCGACCAGTTGCGAGTGAATGGCCTCTCGCAGGCCTGCCTGCGTAATCGACGCGCCGTCGGCTGTCGCGTCGTCGATTTCCGCACTGCCGAGATTGGACGTCATCACGATCACGCAGTTGCGGAAATCGATCTCGCGCCCTTCGCCGTCGCGCATCGTGCCGCGGTCGAACACCTGATAGAAGATGTCGAGCACATCGCGATGCGCCTTCTCGACTTCGTCCAGCAGGACGACGCAGTACGGGCGCTGGCGTACCGCTTCGGTCAGCACGCCGCCGCGTCCATAGCCGACGTAACCGGGCGGCGAACCTTTGAGCTGCGACACCGTGTGCGCTTCCTGATACTCGGACAGGTTGATCGTCGTCAGTGCGGCTTCGCCGCCGAACAGCAGGTCGGCGAGCGCCAGCGCGGTTTCAGTCTTGCCGACGCCGGACGGCCCTGCCAGCAGGAACACGCCGAGTGGCGCGTGTTCGCTCTTCAGGCCCGCCTTGGCCGTGCGCAGGCTCTCGGCCAGTGCTGCGATCGCGTCGTCTTGTGCTACGACGCGGGCAGCGAGCGTCGCTTCCAGCGCGAGCAGGCTTCGCAGTTCGTCCTCGACGAGATTGCCGACCGGTATGCCCGTCCATTCGGCGACGACCCGCGCGATGGATTGTGCGTCGACGTCGGGCGAGATCATCGGCGCTTTACCCTGAACGCTCGATAACGCATCGATCGTGTTGGAGACGGCGACCGGATCGGGCGCCCGCTCGGACGCGCTGCGCAGCGTGCGCAAGATCCCGACGAGCTTGCGTTCCCGCGTGTACTGGCCGAGCAGCGCATCGGCGGTGTCGCGCAGGGTGTTGTGATCGATGTCGATGGCGGCGCGCCGTCCCGCGATGTCGGTAATCCCGGCGCGGGTGTCCGCATCGAGCGCGTCGCGCTCCAGTTCGAGCGCCGCCAGCGTTGCGCGAGCCTGTTGCAGTTCCGTCGGCGGGACGTCGAGCGCCATCCGCACGCGTGCCGCTGCCGTGTCGATCAGGTCGACCGCCTTGTCCGGGAGCAGCCGGGCCGGGATGTAGCGGCGCGACAGTCGCACGGCCGCGACGATCGCTTCGTCGCGAATGTGGACGTCGTGATGCTTCGCGTATCGGCTCGCGAGCCCGCGCAGCATCACGCAGGCCGTATCGTCGTCCGGTTCGTCGACCTTGATCACCTGGAAACGTCGTTCGAGCGCGGCATCGCGTTCGAAGTATTCCTTGTATTCGGCCCACGTGGTGGCCGCGATCGTGCGCAATTCGCCGCGCGCGAGCGCCGGCTTCAGCAGGTTGGCCGCGTCGGCGCCGCCCGCGGCGTTGCCTGCGCCGATCAACGTGTGCGCTTCGTCGATGAACAGCAGGATCGGCGTGGCCGAAGCCCGCACTTCGTCGATGACGTTCTTCAGCCGTTGTTCGAATTCGCCTTTCACGCCCGCACCGGCTTGCAGCAAGCCGAGATCGAGCGTCAGGATGCACGTATCCCGGATCGTTTCCGGCACGCTGCCTTCGACCACGCGCAATGCGAGCCCTTCGACCAGCGCGGTCTTGCCTACCCCCGGCTCGCCGACGAGGATCGGATTGTTCTTGCGGCGCCGTGCGAGCACGTCGATCATCTGCCTGATCTCCCGGTCGCGGCCGAAGACAGGATCGATCTCGCCACGACGCGCTTTTTCGGTCAGGTCGAGTGCGAAGCGAGCGAGTGCGTCAGGTTCGATCGTGCGCGCAGGTGTGTGTTGCGGGGAGGTGGCCGACGGCGTCGTGCCGTCGGCGGGCAGATCACCGGCCGAGTCGGTTTCGCGCGCGGGTATGGGGCCGTCGCCGGCGTTTTCGCACGATCGTCGTCCAAGCCGCGGCAGCACACGCCGGATTTGCGCGCTGGAGACCGACAGCAGTGGCCACGCACGCTGCGTTCGCAGCACGTGCGGCGCATCGACGATGGCCTGCAACAGATGTCCGGAGCGAATGGTGCCGTCGCGATCGTCGGCCATCGCATGCACCCACGCATCCTCGATCACCGTGGCGAGCTGTCGCGACAGCGCCGGCATGCCGCGCAATGTGCGTGGCATGCGGTCGATCACCTCGATCATTGCCTCCCAGACGGCATCGATGTCGAGATCGTAGTGACGCAGCAGCGCGGGAATGTCGCCGTCGTCTGCCTCGATCAGCTTCAGTACCCAGTGTTCGACCGCGATTTCGTCCGCGAGCCGGGTCTGGCAAAGACTCGCGGCGGCTTCGAGCGCACGAGTGCAGTGGGGATTGAGGCGGCGAATGAGATGGGAAGCGTCCCGGAGCGGCGGCGTCATGTGGGTAGCGGGTCAGGAAGGGTGGAGGGCGGGTGCCGGGAGCGGCGGAATTCCCGCCGCGCGAGCGACGGAATCCGCCAGCCGTTCAGTCCATCAGGAACGTTCGTTCCAGGTGTCCTTGTGGATGATGTTGCCGTCCTTGTAGGACCACGTGATCGTCTCGTAGCGCAGTTCGACGTCTTCGAGATGGTTGTGCTTCTCGTAATCGGGGTTCTTGATGTCGAGCATCTTCGGCTTCACCGCGACGATCTTCACGTTGTCGAGTTTCGTGTTGAAGTATTCCTTCTCCTTGCCTGCGTCGTCGATCCGGTACCACTTGATCTCGACCGACTTCAGCGTCTGGCCACTCGTCACAGCCTTGTACAGATAGGGCGTCGATGCGTCCGTCTCCTTCGTCAGCGTGATCGGCTTGTGCACGCGCGTGCCGGTCAGCTTGCCCGTATTGCCGTCGGTTGGAATGTGCACGCCATGGTCGAACGCGACCAGTTCGACGCTGCCCTCGCGATCCTGGACGGTCACCGAACCCTTGATGTCCGCACCGCCGTCGTCCTTGAGCCACATATAGGCCGGAATTGCCATTTGTTCACTCCTTCTTCTTCGTACTACGAATCGCCGGAACCGGATTCCGGCGTTGACAAACCCGAGGCGACTGCCTCGGGAACCCAAACGCGTGTTATTTCGCGGCACCGGTCGGGACGGCAGGCACCGGCGTATCGGGAACGAGCGTGATCTCGACCCGACGATTCCTTGCGCGTCCTTCCGGCGTGGCGTTATCCGCGACCGGCCGTGTATCACCGTAGCCCTGGATCGCGAACTGTGTCGGCGGGATGCCGGATGCGTCGACGAGCCAGTCGCGCACGGCCGACGCTCGCTCGATCGACAGCTTCAGGTTGCGATCGGGCCGGCCCTGATCGTCGGCATAGCCGGCGACGAGTACGCGCTTGCCGGGATGGGCTTTGATCAGGTCGAGCGCATCGACCATCGCGCGCGTGGTGCCCGTCTTGAGCCGCGCTTTGCCGCTGTCGAACAGGGACATGCTGTCCAGCGTGACGACAGTGGGCGGCGGCGGGGGCGGTTCGTAGGAGGCGATCGCCTCATTGAGAACCGGCAGCAGTGGTGCGCCGTGATAGGTGCCGAACGACAGCCGAAGCGGAACGCCGACACGCGCATACCGGTCGAGCTGATCGCGGTCCGATGCAAGGGACCGGAGGGCGTCGCGCTTCGCGGCATCCTGCGTGGCGGGGATACGGTTGTAGCGGTCGAGGTGCTCGCCGATGCGGGTCATCAACATATCGTTGTTCTTCGCGGCTGCGCAGATGGCGGCGATTGCCGCGCAGGCAACGATCGCAATGATGTGTGCGAGGGCGGTGATGCGCGGCGATCGCCACGATCGGCGCGGCGTCGCGTCGATCAGCGGCTGCGGCAATGGCCACGGCAGCGGCGACGCAGATAGTGCGGCCGGGGCGATACCCGTCAGGCCGCGGACTTCACGTTCCCACGGTTTGCCGGGTCCAGTCGCCGGGCCATGGTCGATCCAGCCGGCGCCGAACAACGGCCACGGTGAAGCAGGCTGGCGGCGGTCCGTCAGCGTGTCGAACACGATCCGGCGGGTCCACCCGATAATCGACGCGAGCCCGGCGGCGCGTGCCGCGGCCTGCGGACTTCCGTCGGCATGGAGGGCATCCGTTTCGGCTGCATCGATTGCTGTGTCGAAGCGGTGCATTTTCGTGATCGGCGAGCCAGCCGACAGGCCATACCACGGGGAGACCGATTCGCCGGTCGCCGGTACCGCGGCAAGCTTTGTGCCCGAGAGTCGTTGATAGATCGCAACGTAGCCTGGCAACGACACGCCAAGCATGCGCGACGTATCGGCGACGGCCTGCCGGATCACGCGCAGCGTCTGCGACAGCGTGTCGTCGTTCGCGTGGAGGGAGGGGGCGACCGACAGCACGACACAATCGGGGGCGTGGCCGTCGCGCCACTGACGGACCGCGACGGCGAGACGGGGAAGATCCTGGGGCCGGTCGGCTCGCAACCAGATTGCGCCGTCACCGACGTGGACGAAACGCGATTGAGCCATATCGCGATCGAACAGGGCGGACAAACCGTCGCCAACGACGAGCGTGAGCGGCATCTTGGTACGCAATGCGACCGGCAGGTCGGCGGTCGCAGCGCCGAGTTGCGCGATCACGTGCACATTTCGTTCGCGGGTGCGAGCCATGCTGCGCGAATGCAGCCAGACGACCAGCATGGCGAACACGATGACCGTCGCGATCAGTCCGCACATGACGCCGTGGTCGACGGGGAGAACCCATCCGATGATGGCCAGCGCCAGTGAGGCCGAAACCGTCACGACCGTGCGCAACGGATAGCCGAGGCCGTCCAGGGCTGCGCGTGCGGCGTCGGAATCGGCTGGCGTCGTTGCCGGCGGAAGAGCGGTATCCGACTTCACGGTCGTTTCGCTTTCTGAACGAGTTGTGCGAGTTCCGCATCGAGGATGCGGTCCCATGCGAACCACACGAGTAGCGCGATGACGCATGCCGTACCCGCGATCGCCCATGGCGAAAGACGCCTGAACCGGTCGAGCAGGCGCGTGTTCGTGCGATCGGTGACGAATCCCGGCATGGCGGTCGGGCGCAACTGATCGATCCGTGCCACTAGCGCCGCGATCAATGCCTGGCGCTTCGCTTCGCCGGCGTGGGTGTCCGCAGACGAACCCGAGCGGGCGGCGTAGCAGCCGCGGAATCTCAGGCCGAGAACGGCCGCGTAGCATTCGAGCAGATCGACGTTCGGTGCGGGTTCCCGCATCCGGTATTCGATCCGTTCGTAAATGCGCGTGCCCGCGTCGTGAATGCCGAATCGGTCGACCTGCAGCGGCTTCTGCTCCCAGCTTGCCTTGTCGGAGGCCGACAGATATCGCAGTGCGGCTTCGTCGACCAGTCCGCACTGCGCGATGACGGCGTCGTCCCGTATGTCGGCGGCGACCCCTTGCGCGTCGAGCGCGGTCGCGAATTGCGCGACGAGCCTCATGCACTGCTGGCGCAGGCTTTCAAGGTTGTCGATCTGGCCGCCATTCGACAGATGGGTGACCAGTAGCGCCGTATCGCGCAGCAATGCACGCATCGACGGTTGAGGCGAGTGACCGGACGACGGCTCCCGCGCGAGCAGCGCGGATTCGTGACGCGTGGAGACGATGGCATTCATCAGCGCAGCACCGCATAGAGTTCGATCGACGCGTCGGGAATCGACGCGGGCAGATAGATCTGGCACGCGCGAGCGGCGAGCATTCTTGCATGCGCGGCGTCATGCGCGTCGAGCGCGAAATAGTGGTTGTCCAACCGGACGGGAATGGCGCCAGGCACTCGCTGTACCGCCTTGAGCGGAATGCCAGCCACGGCGGAATTGACGATGTGTTCGACGTCGTCCGGCGCGCCGATCTTGCACAGGCGCTGAAACTGTTCGATGAGTTCGAACGCCGGCAGCGCGGCGTTGACGGACAGATACCAATCAGCCGCGCCCTCGACGATGCGCTCGTCGAGGAACTGTCCGACCCAGGTGGTCGGTGTCGTATGCGAAAGCCCGATCGAGACGACACGCGAAGGGATGATCGTGTCGAGCAGGCCGCGAATCAGCGATTCGAGCGTCGCGAAAACATCATGAGCACCCGTGTGGTCGTAGGGCGGAATGTCGGTCAGTGCGACGCGCGTCGAGAACGTGGTCAACGAACCGGCCAACTGGGCGAGCACCTGGTACAGGCGATCGGTCGGTTGCCCAGGATGCGACGCGAGGAAGCGCAGTTGCGGCCAAGCCTGATGGAGGCAGTGCAGGAGCCAGAACAGCTGGACGTCGGCCACGCCATATTCGGCCACCTGCTCGATGCGCTCGCTGCGCCGTGCGCCGAGCAGGGCGCTCTTGGCTGCGAGGATATCGGCGAGACGCCGGATGCGTTCGATATGCAGCGTGTGGCCGGACAACGTCAGGCACGGTGGAACGAAGTCGCGATCGACCTGGAAGCGGCCGCTCGTCGTGCGATTCAGGCGCGCGATCGCGCACACGGTGTCGTCCGCATGCGATTCGAAGCCGAACAACAGCCGCACGGCGTGGCGCTCGGCGGCGATTTCGGCTTCTCCTGCGCCACTCAGATCCGTCACCTTGACGAACTCGCGATACGCGCGACGCGGGCGGGCCAGCGCCGTTTCGTCGAAGCGGCAGTTGTTGCCGTTCGCATCGGGTAACGCGAGCGCGGCGAGCACGTCGATCGTCTGGGCATCGGCAGGAATTTCGCCGACGAGATCGCGCGCGGGCGGCAACGCATCGGCGACGGTCGAGTCGATCGGCGTGCCGTCGGGGAAACGCAATTGCAGCCGCGTGAGCTTCAGGCGACCGGTGGACAGCGCCTCCTCGTCGACGTCGACGCCCAGTGTTCCCCATGGCGCAACGGCGATTGCTGATGCCAGTTGTTGCATAGCGAACCCGTTCCAGCGTTCCTGCTGCTGGAAATGCTGCTGCGTAAGAATCAGCCCTTCGTGCCAGAGCGGTTTGTCGATCCGCATGGTGTGGTCGTAATGATCCAGGAATTATGAGGCGCCGATTCTATACATCGTTTTCCGATTTCGTATACCCCGGGTAATTGGAATTTGTTGAAAATCGTGTCGATTAATTTGGGATAAGTGGGGTGTGTATTTTGAGATTGTTGGGGTTGATTTTGATTTTCGGTGTGTGGGCTACGTGGCGTGGATTTTTATCAAGATTTTTCTTCCTCGGCGTTGTCTTGTTTTTTTATGAAAATCAATTGCTTGAGTGAGGGTTTGCAATTTTATTAGATAGCGGAGGATGGCGGTGTGTAGGTGACGCGGATCGCGTCGCGGGGTCGCGCAAAAAAATAGGACGAATCTCATTATAAAAAATCATCTCGTCGTTAATTTTCGATTTTTTGAATTCCGGGTTTACTCGTCGATAAAGGACGTGATATTTTCTGCCGCCTGAGTCGGATATCGGGCCGCGAATATTCGACTCGGTCGTTCGTCGGTGCACGTTGCGGGGTTCGGCATGGGCGGTGCGGACGACGGAGCACCCGTGAGTCGTGGGTGCGTGTCGCGGAGTCTTCAAGCTTCCTGAGATAAGGAGAACGAATTGGATAGCTTTCAACGAGAGATCCCGAAGAGCCGGGTGTCGATCACCCTCGATCTGCATACGGGCGGGGCGCAGAAGAAGGTCGAGCTCCCCCTGAAGCTGCTGGTTGCCGGCGACTTCAGTGCCGGTCGTGAGCAGGCGCCGCTCGCCGAGCGCAAGAAGGTGAACATCGACAAGAACAACTTCGATGCTGTCCTGGCCGACTATGCGCCGGATCTGAAGATCGCCGCGGACAACACGCTGGCCGGCGACGGTTCGGAACTGCCCGTCAACTTGTCGTTCCGGTCGATCAAGGACTTCGAGCCCGAGCAGGTCGCTCGCCAGATTCCCGAACTCCAGGCGCTCCTCGCGATGCGCAATCTGCTGCGCGACCTCAAATCCAACCTGCTCGACAACGGCACGTTCCGTCGCGAGTTCGAGAAGGTGCTGAAGGACGATCGCTTGTCCGCAAAGCTGCGCGGTGAACTCGCACAGATCGCGACCGCCGCGACGCAGCCCGAAGGGCATGCGTGAACGCCGCTGGGCAAAACGCGCGTTCAGCGCATTCCGCAACATCGTAGCGATTCGATCGCAGACAGGACCCGAGATGAAATCCACTGAAACCCAGCAGACCGGCGCGACTGAAACTGTCGTGCTGGATGCCCCGCACGGGGATATCGACAGCGTCTATGCATCGCTGTGCAGCAAGATCAACTTGAAGCCGATCAGTGAAGCGCGACCGCTCGAGGCGTTCCGCGACAACGACATGCTGTCCGAGGCGTCGGCCGACGAGCGGATCGCGCGCGGGATGGGCGCGTTCCTCGAACTCGTCGCGAAGGCGAGCCAGCCGGTGGATCGCCTCGACAAATCGCTGCTCGACTTCCACATCGGCCAGATCGACCGGCAGATCGGCCGTCAGCTCGACGCGGTGATGCATACGGATGAATTCCAGGCGCTCGAAGCGCGCTGGCGTGGCCTGAAGATGCTCGTGAGCCGCACCGATTTCCGTAAGAACGCGCGCATCGAAGTGCTGGACGTGTCGAAGGATGCGCTGCAGCGCGACTTCGAGGATACGCCGGAACTGATCCAGAGCGGCTTGTACCGCTTGACGTACATCGAGGAATACGACACGCCGGGCGGCCAGCCGATCAGCGCAATGATCAGCGACTTCGAGTTCGCGAATTCGCCGATGGACGTCGCACTGCTGCGCAACATCTCGAAGGTGGCGGCCGCCGCGCACATGCCGTTCATCGGCTCGGTCGGGCCGGCGTTCTTCGGCAAGCAGTCGATGGAGGAAGTCGCGGCGATCCAGGACATCGGCAACTACTTCGATCGCGCCGAATACATCAAGTGGAAGAGCTTCCGCGATACCGACGATGCGCGTTACGTGGGTCTGACGATGCCGCGCGTGCTCGGCCGTCTGCCGTACGGCAAGGACACGGCGCCGGTGCGGGCGTTCAATTACGAGGAGGCCGTCAAGGGCCCCGATCACGACAAGTACCTTTGGATGAATGCGTCGTTCGCGTTCGGGGCGAACATGGTGCGCAGCTTCGTGAACAACGGCTGGTGCGTGCAGATCCGCGGGCCGCAGGCGGGCGGCAAGGTCGAGGATCTGCCGGTCCACCTGTACGACCTCGGCACCGGCTACCAGCCGAAGATCCCGACCGAAGTGCTGATCCCGGAAACCCGTGAATTCGAGTTCGCGAATCTCGGTTTCATCCCGCTGTCGTTCTACAAAAACCACGACTTTGCGTGTTTCTTCTCCGCGAACTCGGCGCAGAAGCCTGCGCTGTACGAGACCAAGGAAGCGACCGCGAACAGCCGCATCAACGCCCGGCTGCCGTATATCTTCCTGCTGTCGCGCATCGCGCACTACCTGAAACTGATTCAGCGCGAAAACATCGGCACAACCAAGGATCGCCGTCTGCTCGAACTCGAGTTGAACAGCTGGATCAAGGGGCTCGTGACCGAGATGAAGGATCCGGGCGACGAGTTGCAGGCGTCGCATCCGCTGCGCGAGGCGAAGGTCACGGTCGAGGATATCGAGGATAACCCGGGCTTCTTCCGGATCAAGTTGTTCATCATCCCGCACTTCCAGGTCGAAGGGATGGATATCGGGCTGTCGCTCGTGTCGCAGATGCCGAAGGCCAAGAACTGATCCGACGTTTGTCTGCGAGCCGCCGGGGTGTGGAGGGGTACCCCGGCGGTGCCGTGTGTTTGCACAACCGAGAGAGTCGATGTCGATGATTTTGCCTACGCAGGCTTATGAATTGAAGCTGTCGCCGCATCCGGCGCCGGTGTCCGTGCTCCGCTTCACGGGGCGGGACGCCGTGAGCGAGTTGTATCGCTACGACATCGAATTTACGAGCCCGGTGGCTGGTATTCCGATGGAGCTGGTGGTCGGCCGCCCGGCAAAATTCATCGCCGCGCCAGTCGATCCGAACATGGACTATCTACGCAGAATGTTTGGCGAGGGCGCAGAGCAATTCAGCAAGATGCCGTGGGCCTATACGATCCACGGCGTCATCACGGAGTTCGACGAACTCGACACCTCAGCCGATCAGACACACTATCGGGTCCGTCTGGAGCCCAAGCTCGCCGATCTGAACCGAGGCGTGACGAGCCGACTGTTCCAGAAGCAGTCGATCGAAGAGATCCTGACCGACACGCTGCGCCATTACGGCTACCGGGTCGGGGTCGATTTCCAGTTCCAGTTGCGCGGTCAGTACAAGCGCCGTGAGTACGTGACGCAGTATCACGAAACGACGTTTTCGTTCATTCAGCGGATCTGCGCCGAAGAAGGACTCTGGTTTCGCTGGGAGCAGCAGAAGGATTATGCGGTGCTCGTGTTTGGCGACGATCTGGACGCCTATGCACGCAAGCAGCGCACCGTGTCATACCGGCGTGATTCGGGGCTCGAGAGTTCGGGCATGGACGCGATCAAGACGCTCGAGAAGCGGACCCGGCGCGTGCCGGAAGCCGTCCGCCTGCACGATTACAACCACCGTGAGGCGGGTGTGTTGCTGCTGGTCGAGGAAGATGCCGCGCGCGACGACAAGACGACGAGCGGCATCGATTACCAGTGGGGCGAGCACTACGAGACACCCGAAGAGGGCAAGAGCGTCGCCCGTCGGCGCCACGAGGGATACCTGGCGAATCAGATCACCTTCAGGGGTACCGGCAATCCGTTCTGGCTCGAAGCGGGCGAAGTCATGCGGCTGGCACCGCATCCGGCGGACGCGAAGCACGGGATCTTCGTGACGGCGGTGGAGTCGCAAGGCGGGCGCGACCAGTCGTACTGGGTAACCTTCGAGGGGATTCCGTCAGACCGCGTATGGCGCACGCCGGTCGCCTCGATCGACCAACCAGTCATCGACGGCATCCTGCCGGCCCGGATTACGTCACCTGGAGATTACAAATACGCGTACCTGACCGAGCAGGGTTGGTACGTGATCAAGCTCCCGTTCGATCTCGACGAATGGAGCCCGGGCGGCACCAGCCGGCCGGTGCGGTTCGCGAAACCGTATAGCGGCGACAACTACGGGCATCACTTCCCGCTGATCGACGGGGTGGAAGTGGCGGTCGTCTTCACGCAGGGTCATCCCGACCGCCCCGTGATCATCGGGGCCATGCACGACAGCCTGCATCCAGATCTTGTCACCAGCCAGAACCATACCCGGAATCTGATTCGCACCGCAGCTCAAAACGAGCTGCGAATGGAGGACAAGGAAGGTGTCGAACACGTCCATCTGACGACGCCGTTCCAGGTGAGTGAGCTGAACCTCGGCCACATGGTCGACGGTGATCGCAAGGATCGCGGGCGGGGTGCCGAGTTGCGTACCGACGGGCCGGCGGCGATTCGAGGATCGAAGGGGGTGTTGGTGACTGCGGAAGGGCAGCCTGGCGCCGCAGGCCAGCAGCTCGCTATGCAAGATGCCGCCACGACGCTCGAGCAGGCCGAACAAATCCTGAATGCGCTTAACGACTCGGCAACCGCGGCGAAAGCCCTCCAGGCCGACATCGATCAGCAGCGCGTACTGATCCAGCAAAAGCTCCAGCGGCTGCAGAAGCCCGTCCTTGTCGCAACGGCCCCCGACGGCGTCGGGCTCACCAGCGGACAGCAAATGCAACTTGCTGCACGCAAGCAAATGTTTGTGACCGCAGGCGATGGACTTGACATCGGCGTGATGAAGCGAATCGCGGTGGCGGCAGGCGAGGCAATCTCACTTTTTGCGGCGAAGCTCGGGATTCGAATCTTTGCAGCGAAGGGCAAGGTCCAGCTTCAGGCGCAGTCCGACGCAATGGAGCTGATGTCGATGCAGGACATGACGGTCAGTTCGTCGGATGGCGAAGTAATCATCACCGGCCGCAAAGGTGTGACGCTCGGCGATGGATCAGGTGCCTACATCAAGCTGTCGGGCGGCAAGATCATTATCGGCAGTCCGGCTGGAGAGGTCGAGGTTAAGGGCAATCTGACAATCCACGCCCCCGACGGAGGTAATTTAAAATTCCCGACGTGGGCTGCGGTGCCTGTCAACGACGTGCGGAGTGCAACGAACTTCGGATTTTCTGAGTAACGGACAACCATGGCAAATCCACCCGCACCGAAGAAGCCGCAATCCCCCGCGCCGGCACCCGCCAAGCTGAAGCCATTGCCGTTCGCCTTTCCGTTCCTGCGGAAGGGAAGGGGAAAGAATGAGGCTTCCGCACAATTCACGGATGAGCACGAAATCTACCGCCTGCTTGCCGAGCGTGAGCCGTCAGGGACGTATCTCGTCAGTCGCAAGGGGATGTGGCATGGCGGCATTCATGTCACGGAGGCGGGCGCTGGACAATCTCTGGATCTTGACGCGGGCTTGCGTTGCATCGCCGACGGCGTGCTGATCGCATTTCGCGCCAACAAAACCTATCCGATCAGCGAAGTCGGAGAGGCGGGAAGCGAATCACTGGTTCAGGCACCGTACAGTACGGGCTTTGCTCTGGTGCAGCACACGATGGAGTTCCCGCGGGGCGCGAAGCTGACGTTCTATAGCCTGTACATGCACTTGATGTCGCTGGAGGACTACGCCAATTTCCCGAAGCGGAGCAAGCCGGCGTATTGGTTGCGACAGTGGCGGGTTACTCAGTATGCGCAGGACAAACCGTCGCCGGGCCGCAACGGTCAGGTCCCGGATTCCTCACAGCAAGGGTTGCGGGTCCGCAAAAGCCACCCGCGCGGCGAAATCCTTGGCATCCTGCCGCAGGGCGCGAGCGTTAGCATCGGCAAGCGGGAGAAGAACTGGGGGCAAGTGACGGATCTGCATGGCGCGTCATTGTTTGCGCCAGAGGCTGGCGGCTATGCTGAGCCGAGCAGTGTTGTCGGCGGCTGGGTTTTTCTGGGCAAGGAAAACGGCGGCCCGCTCGTCGAGGAGGTCTTCCCGGATTCAATGTTCGACCGGGTGATCGTCATGACCGAACAAGCAGGTCAGTCGGGAGACTCGCGAGGAATCAGAGGTGGGATCCCGATCAAAGCGGGTGACCCGATCGGGCACCTCGGTCGCTACGATTCGCTGAACGAATGCACGTCCGGCACGAGGATGGCGCACATCGAGGTGTTCTGTGACGACAGTATTCAGTCGTTCCTCGAGCAAGGTCGAGCGTGGGTCAATCAACACGGCCCGCACAAGGAAGACTGGTCGGCATTGGGCCTGCCCTCCGAACCGACGATTCTTCGGATTGCACCGGGCACGGTGTTATATCAACGTCAGGACAAGAAATTTGTCCCCGGCGCTGACCCGCAGTCGAGGAAAACGGACACCGTTCAGGTGTACTCACTCGCCGAGCTGGCGCGTGATCAGAAACGGCGCGTTGCCGAGCCGCACCCGAATCCCAAACCCAATCCGGATTACCCGGTGAGCTGGTGGCACGTTGAAGGCGTGAATGCGCAAGGTCAATCGATCGACGGCTGGGTGTGCGACTTCAACCACCCGAGCGGCCGGGTGACGCGGGAGTTCGCGCAGAAGTGGATCGACTTCGAGTGCGTGGCCGATACGCATGATCCGGCACATACGATTTTCGCGACGACTCAGAAGTGGGTCGATTATGCCAGCGGAGCGAATGTTGCCGACCATGCTTCGCGTTCGAATCTCAGCCCGTTGATGAGCAAGGTGTACGACGCCCTGTTCACGAAGGGCGATGGCAAGCAGGCGGCTGACGAGCTATGCACGCTGTCGCAGACCGAGCGTGGTGGGTATCCGTGGCTGACGCAAGCGGCGTCGCGGCTGATCGTCAAGCACGAAAGCGAATGGGCCAACCCGTCGAAGTGGAAACAGTTGATTGCCGAACTGGAGAAGAAGACAGGTCCCAAGCCGCATCACGAGGAAGAGCAGAAGCGAATCGATAAGCTCGCGTGGTGGGATGAAGTGACGGCAGGAGTGGCCGGCTTTCCCGAGGCAGATGTTAACCACATCAACCCAATTGGATTCGTTGCAAACTTCGCACTTGAATGTGACTGTAAAGCTCGCTTTGAAAAAGTATCGAAGATAGTTCTGTTCAACGAGGGTGGATTTGTCAACGATCCAGACGATTCTGGAGGCCCCACCAACAAGGGTATTGCATGGGCCACGTGGCAAGCATATGCAAAGGAAGATGTCGGCGTGGAGCCAACATTGGATAATCTAAAATCTTTGACGGATGATCAGGCAAAAACAATATACCTGAAGAGGTACTGGGAGCCCCGTGGTTTCTGCGGAATAAAAAATGAAAAGACCGCCCTAAACATATACGATTGGACAATAACGTCTGGGAAGGCGATCAGGAAGATTCAGGAATTGCTAACCTCGGATTACTGTGTGGAAATTTCGCACAACAACCAAATGTCGACGGATTTTGTCAACAAAATAAACTCAATCGATGATCAAGAGGACGTCGCTCAAAGGATCGGAGCGATACGGAAGCAATATTACACATCGCTCGCATACGATAAAATGGGGAGGCCAAATAAGAATTATAAGTTTTTGGATGGATGGACAAAGAGAGTCGACCGATGTCTGAACTACAATGGATCAGCGCCGTGAATAAAATGGAAAATATATTTTTCGGCTGCATGTTCGCCGCAATTTCAATGAGTGGATGCGCATCGCCCGCCGACCAGTTATCTGGGGAGTGGGACTGGGATAACGCGCCGAGTACGATGACGTTCTCGATAGATCTAAAACAACAGGGCGGAAAGCTTAAAGGTCAGTATTGTGCCGTGGCACAGAATGGCAAAAAAACCGACTGCGACGATGAAAGTAATCCTAATATTTATGGAATCGTAGATGGCGTCGGAAAATCAGCGGTCGTCAACTTCTCTTCGTTCTTTGGCGCTAAAAATGGGAAGGCAACTCTGAAGATAATTGATGGGCACCTAGTTTGGCACATCATTAAATCCCCATTTGGAGGGGAATTCTACGCCCCTAAAGACGCGGTCCTGACGCCTCATTAATTCACGAAAATGGCATCAAATGAAAAATCTCGTATATGAAGGCGACGCAACAAGTCACGGCGGCAAGATTCTGACCGGCTCCGATCGCATCAAGGTAAAGGGGCGTCGGGCGGCCCGCGGTGGCGACAAGGTTTCATGCCCGATTCACGGCGACAACGAAATCGTCGAAGGCAGCGGCAGAATGAAGGATGGTCCGACGCCGCTGTCGCGCGACGGCGATCACACGCGATGTGGGGCTGAACTCATTGCCTCGTCCAGCGGAGCCCGGGGTCGGTAAGCGATGCCTGTTGATTTCAAGCGCGTGCCGCCGCGGGTCGATGTCCCACCTCCGCCTCAAGTCTCGATCATCGTCTGGACGGTTCTGCTCGTGCTCGTCATGGCCGTGGGGGCGGGACTGGCTATCATGCTCTGGCCGACCGGCCGTCCGACGAACACGCTGTGGTTTTGGTTTTGCGTCGCTGGTTATCCCTTCCTGGCTTGGGCTTTCCTGGTGTTCACGTGGCTGGGGTATGGCTACGTCCGGCGCAATCAGGCGATTGCGACGAACCGCGTCAGCGTTGAGGCGGAAAACGCGCGCCATGCGTTAGCGAGCAGACCATTGGCGATACTGGGCCATGCGTGGTGTTTTTCTATGGACGATTCGGAGAACTCACTCAGCGGCATTTTGAACGGCACCGAACTTTCGACACGGCCGAGCGGTGCAGTCGCGGATAGTGAAGTTCATGCACGTTGGCTCGACATCCCCGATCAGCCATTTCACCCCGGCAACGAACTAGCGGAGCATGCTCGCCATCACGCGGTATGTTCATGGTTGACTGCAGGCTTGATCGACGCTGTCCTGCCGCAACTCAGCGCTCTTCCGCAGCGAGCGAAGCTCCAGGTCGAACTCCATCATCAATCCAGGCTGAAATCCGAGGCGGTCGAAGCCCGCATACGGGAATTGATTGCCGAACGGGTACCGGCTTTAAAGGTTGACCTCAAGGCGGGCGAGCATGCGTCCTCGCTCTTTAGAACGGACGCGTGGCTTGATAAGTCGGACGCCAATACGGCTCACTTGCTCATTGCCGTTGAACTTCGTGACGCCATTAGTGCCGTCCTGTCAGGTGGTGTTGCAGAGGCGGGCGTAGCCCTGCTCGTGGGGCAACCACGACTTGCTTCACAGGTAAATTCCACCGGACTGTGGTTGCATCGTCCTGCCAAAGACTCGTTCGACGCCGCCGCCCGGACGCTCGGGCTGGCTGCCCGTTGGGGGCGTGCTTCGCGCGACCGTTTGCGCACAGTGTGGGCACACGGTCTGACCGACGAAAGTGTGGGTGTGATTCGGCAAGTCGCATTACTTTCGGAAGCGACGCGTTGGAATGTACTCGAAACGTTAGTGGGCGATTGTTCGGGCGCGGGACCGTGGCTGGCCGTCGCCCTTGCCGCAGAAAGTGCTTGTGCAACGGGTGAGACGCAAATGGTGCTGTGTGGTGAAGGTAAGGATCTGATCGCTCTCGTGTGCAGAAAACAGACATGAACGACAACAAGAACGACAACAAGACACGACCGGCAGGTCTCTTCATTGGCATTGCTGCCGTCGTCGTGTTCCTCGCGCTCGGTATCGCGGTATGGGTGGAGGGTCCTCGTTACGGGTGGTCTCGCGATACCCGGATCATCGTCGAGCTTTCGCTGTGTGTGGCCATGCTCGTGGTGATCCTGCTGGTCAAGTACTTGGAGGGAGTGTTGCTCTGGATTGCATCGTTGAGAGCTTCTCGTTGGCTTGCCCGATACGACGCCGGCCGGCACGCAGCGTCTGTAGGCCGCGGCGATCAAGACACACTACCGGAACAAGCCGACCGCGCTGCTGCGCTCCGCAATGCTCTGCAGGATCGCCACGGTTGGCGCTGGCGATACCGCGAACGTTGGGTGCTGATCGCCGGCGACGAACCGCTCGTGAAACGCCTGGCGCCGGGCCTGGTCGACGCCGGCTTTGCGATCACCGGCGATACGGTCCTGCTGTACGCGAAGCAAACGAGCAGTACCCTCGATGCCGACTGGCTCGACCAGATTCGCCGCTTGCGCCGCCGGCGCCATGTCGACGCGGTAGTCGCGGTAACGCGTAACCGCAGTTCGTCCAATGCGCCATTCGACACCGACAATCTGTCGCAACGGCTCGCGCGCCACGCGCGCGCGCTGCGCTGGGCCGCGCCCGTCTATCTGCTCAATGTGACGGATTTCGGCAGCGACGCGTCGAGTGCCGACGAGGCGATCGGCTTCACCTGGTCCAACGCGCGTCTCAGCACGGAAGAAATTGACGCGTCGTTGCAGAACCTCACCGACAACCTGGCCGATGCCGGTGTCGCGCGCCTGACGAGGGATACCGGCGACCGCTATCCCGCAGAGCTGTCCAAGCACATATCGAATCTTCGCAACGCACTGGCGGGCCTGGGACTGCAAACCTCGCAGTCGCGTACTTGGCGGCACGCGGTCCACGGTCTCCTGTTTGCGCCGCTGTTCACGGAACGGGAGCTGGCACCTCCAGTTCCCGTCGACGCGAACGATGACGAGCAACCGGTCGATCCGTCACACCGCACGATCTGGCAAATCGTCGCCGAGCACAGCCGCAAGATTCACGGTCGCCGCGTTGGCTTCTCGCTGTCGACGGTGGCCGCTTGGCTGACAGCCGGTCTGATCGGCTGCTGGATCGTCGGCACGATGCTGTCCGGATTTGCCAATCGCGCGACTTTCCGGAACGTCGCAGACACGGTCATGGAGCTCTCCTCCGTGCGGGACGGCGCGCAGGCCCTGCAAGCCCTGAACGGCCTCGGCCGCCAGATCGATACGCTCGAAGTCCGTCAGCGCGACGGCGCTCCCTGGAGCGCCCGTTTTGGCCTGAACCGCAACCACGCGCTGCTCGATGCCCTTTGGCCTTACTACGCCGATGCCGCCAGCCGCATCCTCGTCAGCCCGATCCGCCAGAAGCTCGAAGCGAGGCTGCATCAGCTGGCGTCGCTGTCCGACGCGGAAATCGCCAGCGGCGGCGATGCTCAGGTACAGGCCGCGTACGACACGCTCAAGACCTACATGATGCTCGCCAAACCGGAGCGCGCTGTGGCCACGTTCCTGATACCGCAACTCGTCGCAACTTCTGCCCCCGAACGCCCGACCCATTCGCAACTGTCGAAAGGCGGTTGGGAAGACCTGCGTCAGCAAGCGATCGCATTCTTCGCCAATCATGTTGGCCGTGGCGCCGCATCCAGTCAAGCTGCGCTGGCGATTGTCCCAGATAGCAACCTGATCGCGTCGACCCGCCAGACGATCGTCGGTGTCCGAGGCATCCAGAACTCAGGAGACGCGATCTACCAGCAGATCATCGACGAAGCGACACCGAAATACCCGTCGCTCTCACTCGCGACGCTGCTCGGCGACGCGGCGTCGCAATCCTCCGCCGGCAGCGCAACGAGCCGTGGCCTGTTCGGCACGACCGCGACCGTACCCGGTGTATTCACACGTGCTGCGTGGGAAGAGCGGATCTCGAAGGCCATCGACGAAGCCGGCGAGCAACGCGATGTGGCAAGCGACTGGGTGCTTTCCGACACCAAGGTTGCCAACGCGTCACCCTCGACATTGAAAGCCGAACTGCGCCAGCGCTATTTCGACGACTACGCGCGGGCATGGGCACTCTTCCTCAACAGCCTGCGCTGGCAATCTGCACCGACGCTGTCGGCCACTGCCGACCAGTTGACGCTGCTCGGCGATCCGCAACGCTCGCCGCTCGTCGCGTTGATGAATGCGATCGTGTATCAGGCTGGAACGGGAGCCAGCGCACAGTCGCTGTCCGATACGCTGATCAGCAAGGCACAGCAACTGGTCGGCGCGGACGAAAAGGATCCGTCGAAGCAGGCCAAGCCTCAGCTGGCGCCACTTGCCACCGCATTCGGCCCGATCCTGCGTTTGACCGGTAGCGATCTCGCTTCCGGAGCGCCATCCGGCGGCAAGGGGAACACACCGCCGGCAGCCACCGGCGACCTGAGCCTGGCACGCTATCTGGAGCGGATCACGGCGATGCGCCTGAAGACATCGCAGATCGTCTCCAGTCCGGACCCGGACGCGATCGCACGTCTGGCCGCGCAATCCGTGCTGCAGGGCAAGACGTCCGATATCGCCGACAGCCGCGATTACGCGAGCCGTGTCGCCGCGAGCCTCGGTGAGCAGTGGTCCGGATTCGGCGCACTGTTCCGCGCACCGTTCGACCAGTCCTGGCAAGTCATCGTGCAGCCGGCCGCTTCCAGTCTGAACGAAATCTGGCGTACCGCGATCCTCGCCGACTGGAACAAGACATTCGGCGGCCGCTATCCGTTCGCGGATTCCGACAACGACGCATCGCTGCCCGAGATGGCGCGCTTCATGCGTCCGGATAGCGGCGTGATCGCGCAGTTCGTGACGTCGCAGCTGGCCGGTGTCGTCGAACGGCAGGGCGACCGATGGGTCGCTTCGCAAGGTACCGATTCCGGGGCATTGACGATCGATCCGGCGTTCCTCAACGGGTTGAACAAGCTCACGCGCACGTCGACGGTCCTGTTCCCGTCCGGCGATGCACGCGTGCGTTACGAACTGCGGGCCGAGCCGACGCCGGGCGTCACCGATATGAGATTCGTACTGTCCGGCCGCGAACTGCATTACTTCAACCAGAAGCAGGAGTGGACACCGTTCGAATGGCCGGGACAATCGCTCGAGAACCTGTCGCATATCGAATGGCAGACGGAGCAGGGCGGGTTGCGCACCGCACTCGATTCGCAGGGGCGCTTCGGTCTCGTTCGGTTGCTGGAGCGCGCGAAGGTCGTACAGCAGGACAACGCGCGCTATTTGCTGACCTGGACGCCAGACACGAGTCAGGGTATCCCGCTCAAGGTGCAATTGCGCAGCGAAGCCGGCGGCGGTCCGCTCGACGTTCTCCAGTTGCGGAACTTCGTGTTGCCAGCACGTATTTTCGTGACGGGATCGGCAAATGCCGGGGTTCGGGTATCGACAAGCGGCCCGCCGCCGCTGCCGATGTCGGCGATCGAGGCCGCGAAGCATGCGGCCGTGCCATTGCCACCGGGGCTGCCGGGCGGAGGCGCCTTGCCGGACGCCGTCATGCAGGCGACGACGGAGCAGGCATCCGGTCAGCGTACCACGCTCGAACTTGATCAGGCGAAAACGCGAACCGCTGAACCTGGGTCGGCGAAACAGACGGCCGCGCCGAAGGCTGCGATTTCGCCATTGGCGACCACGTCGGGACTTGCCGATTCCCCCTCCAGTCCGTTCGGACACGCCCTCCGCCTGCTGGGCGACGCATTCGTTTTTTGAGATCTGCCATGACGCTTGCCAATTTTGTGAAGACACTCGTCGGCGGCTCCCGTATCGATTCGCTTCAGCGGGCACGCACGGATACCTGGGCCACATGGGTTGCACCGATACCGGGCGAGCATGCATACGGACGCGATCCCGGCTACGAAGACGCATTCTTCGAACTGAAGGACGAAGCCGGCAAGCTGTCGGGAATCGATGACGGGTTGATTGTCCGCGCATGCGAACACCTGCTCAAGGAGACCGGCAAGGATTTGCGGCTCGCCGGCTACTACGCGTTCGCACGCCTGCGGCAGGACGGCCCGGCCGGGTTCGCCGACGGACTTGAGCTGGCCGCTGCACTCGTCGACCGGTTTGGCGAAGCGGCTTTGCCCGTCCGTCACGAAGCCAAGAAGGCCGCGCTTGAAATGCTGGCGACTGCGCGTGTGATCGAGACGCTGGATAGTCGTGGCGACTTTGTGCCCGCTGATCTCGAACGCACGTTGGCCGCGCTCGACGTGCTCGTGACGCATACGGCCGCGTGGCCCGATGCGGCTCGTCCAAATTTGCAGCCGCTCGTTTCCCGGTTCGAGAAACAGGAGGCGCCGGCGCGCAGCGTCGATTCCGGCAAGGCGATGCCGGCAGCGGCTGCGCCGGGAAAAACGTCGGCGGGGTCGATTGCGTCCACACGCGATTTGCTCGATCAGGCCCGCGCGATGTCGGCGTGGCTCCGCGATCAGGAAAACGGCTACTTGTCGTCGGTACGCCTCGTGCGAAGCGTTCGGTGGGATACCTTGCACGACGTTCCGCCAGCCGATACGGCGTCGCACACGCGTCTGGCGCCGCCACGCGCCGAGTTGCGGCAGCAGATGAAGCGTCTCGTGCTGCAGAAGCACTGGCACGAGTTGCTGGAGCGCGTCGAGGGGGCATTCATGGAGGGCGTGAATCACCTGTGGTTCGATCTCCAGTACTTCCAGCATGTGGCGCTCGATCACGTCGGTACGCCATACAACGCATGGCGGGAGTTGCTGCGTGCCGACTTCGCGCTGTTTCTCGAACGATTGCCGGGTATCGAACGGCTGACGTTCAACGACGGTACGCCATTTGCCGACGACACGACACGCGAATGGATTGCTCGCCATGCGGTCGTACGCGACCTGGAAGCAGGCGAGACGATTGCGCCACTGCCGGTCTCGGCGGATAGCGAGAGCGATTCAACCGGCGACTGGCCGGAGATCGAAGTCCAGGCTCGCGAACTGGCTACCCGTGAGGGCATTGAGACGGCTTTCGCATGGCTTGAAGCGCTGCCCGGCATGAAAACCGATCGACATCGCTACTTGCAGCGGCTCGTGATGGCCCGGTTGGCCGATCATGCCGGCCGTCACGATGCGGCGCTCGCACTGCTCGCCGAACTCGACGGAGCGTCCCGCTCGTTGCCGCTGATGCGCTGGGAGCCGGCGCTGACGTTCGAGGTCAAGCATCAACTGGTCAAGGCATTGAAAGCGATGAGCAGCCGCAAGGATGCCGACAAGCCGGCACTCGCCCGCCGTATCGGCGAACTGCATGCGGAACTCACGGTACTCGATCCCGCGCGCGCACTGACCCTTTCGTAACGGATTCCCATGGACAACAACGATCCCATCCTGCGCTACTACGAAGCGGAAATGTGTTACCTGCGCGAGTCCGGCAAGGAATTCGCGAAGGCACACCCCGACCGGGCACGTCTGCTCAATCTGGACCGCGTCGGCGATCGCGATCCGTATGTCGAACGTCTTTTCGAGGGCTTTGCTTTCCTGACGGGTCGCCTCAGGCAGAAACTCGACGACGAATTGCCTGAACTGACCGAAGGGCTCGTCAGCCTGTTGTGGCCGCACTACCTGCGGATGATTCCGTCGTTGTCGATCGTCGAGCTGACACCGTTCGCGGAGAGACTGCAGAAGACCGAAGTCGTGCCGGCCGGCGTACCCGTGCGGTCCGCACCAATCAACGTGCCGTCGTCGGGCGGGGCAGAGGGCGTGACGCCGCGCACGGTGCAATGCCTGTACCGGACGACGCAGGCCGTTGCGCTGCAGCCGGTGTCGATCACGCATGCCGGACCGGCCGTGCGCCACGACGGTCGCTCGGTGATTCGTCTCGGTTTCTTGCTGCACGGTTCCGCGCTGCGCAGCGAAACGGACCTGTCGCGGCTTCGGTTGCATTTGAACGCGGATCTGCCGACCGCATTCGCGATGCATCTTGCGCTGACGCGTCAGGTCGATGCGATCGACTGGCGCGTTCCGGAAGTCCGTGACGGCGAACCCGTGCCGCTCACCGGCGTGACAATCGAACCGGCGGGGTTTTCGACGGAAGAACGACTGTGGCCCAAGGCCGATGCGGCGTTCTCGGGATATCAACTGCTGCTCGAATACTTCACGTTTCGCGAGAAATTCCTGTTCGTCGATCTGTGCGGGCTGGACCTCTCGGCGCTTCCCGAAAAATCGACCCGCTTCGAGCTGGAGATTCTCCTGAAGAACGCGTATCCGTCGGATCAGCGTTTCAACGCGGAGAACGTCCGGTTGTTCTGTTCGCCGGTCATCAACCTGTTCGAACTGGATGCCGAGCCGATCGAAATCGACCATCACGAAACCGAATATCGCGTGGTGCCGGCCGGCCATCAGGGCGAGCATGTCGAGACGTATTCGGTCGACGCGATCGCGACGTTCGATCACGATACAGCCGAGCGGTACGAATACGTGCCGTTCGCGACGTTCCGGCACCGCGGCGGCATGCTGCGGCACGAGGCGCCGGAGCGCTATTTCCACACGCGCGTGCGTTCGGGTGTGTCGGGGCTGCACGAAATGTGGGTGATTCTCGGCGGCCACGCGTGGGAAACGATGGACACGCTGCCTGAGGAAAGCCTGTCGCTGCGTGTGACGGGCACGAACGGGTTGCTGCCGCGCAAGGGGTTGCGCGAAGCGAGTCTAGACGAGTTGGCGGCCAGCACGCCGAACGTTGCAAGCGTGCGCAATCTCGTGTCGCCGACATTGCCGCTGTATCCGCCAACAGAAGACCGCTTCCAGTGGCGCGTGCTGTCGCATCTCGCGCCGAACTTCCTGTCGATGATGAACGCGGAGGTGTTGCGCGGCGCTTTGGCGCTGTACGACTGGACGAACGAAGAGCTGAACCGGCGGCGGCTCGCCGGCATCCTGCACGTGTCGCAGGAAATGATCGAGGAGGTGTCGGGCGGGGCAGTCGAGCGCGGCGTGCTCATTGAGGTCACGCTCGATGCGCATGCGTTTTCTGGTGAAGGCGACGTGATGCTGTTCGGCGAACTGCTGCACCGGTTCTTCGGCGCATACGCGGAGATCAATCTATTCACGAAGCTGGCGATCGTCAGCCTGCCATCCCGTGCGCGGACGGAGTGGCCGCGCAGCAAGGCTCAGCGGGCGCCGCTATGAGTCTTTCGATCGATCGGATGAGTGCTGAAGCCGGTGAGCTGAAAAGCCTGCCAGCGGTGGCCGTGAAGTTGTTCGAGCGGGCGCCGAGGATGACATTCATGCAGTTCTGTCGTCTGCTGGAGGCATGTGCGCCCGAACGCCCCGGCCTCGGCACATGTGATACGCCGGAGCATGAGCCGGTGCGGTTCCGGCCGCGTCCCCGGTTGGGTTTTCCGGCGGGCGAGGTGGCCGCAGTGGAGTTCGACGACGAGCACCTCGATGCGCCGCCGACCGTGCGCACGACCTTCATGGGTCTCTATGGCGTCGATGCGGCCATGCCGTCGCACATGATCGACGAGATCGTGTTGCGGGAGGAGGGGCATGAAGCAGTCGAGGCGTTTCTCGATCCGTTCAACCACCGGATGGTGACGCTGCTTTATCGCGCGTGGAAGAAATATCGTTATCCGGAGCGCTTCCGGGCCGGCGGTGTCGACGATTATTCGCAGAGCCTGTTGTGTCTGGCGGGATTCGGGTGGGGCGACAAGCCTTCGCGGGCAGGCTTGCCGAACTCGCGGATGCTTGCGTTGCTGGGGCTGTTGATTCAGCGTACGCGCACGTCGGAAGGGCTGGCCGGTGTGGTGGCGCTCATCGCGCCGGGGGCCGACATTCGTGTCGACGAGTTCTGGGCAGTGACGACGAGTAGCGGGCGACCGACACCGTTGACGTCGGCGAAGACGGATAAGAATGGGCTGTCGGACGGGAAACGCAGCGGGCTCGGTGGTGGTTACGTGCTCGGCAGGCGTCTCGCGTATCGCAGCCGGGCGGTGCGCTTGACGTTGCGGCCAGTTGACGCGAAGCAGGCCCTGGATCTGTTACCGGGCGCATGGTTGCATCGGGAGGTGATGGCATTCATCCAGCTGTATGTCGGTATCAAGGCTGACGTGCATTTGCGGATGAAAGTGTCGACACGATTCGTGCCGAAGCCGGCTGTCGGGAGCGAGCGTGCCAGCCCGGCACCGCGTCTCGGCTGGACGACGGTGTTGCCGTCAACCGCTGAACGGTTGATTGATATCGCGTTGGGTGTCTACCAGGCGTTGCCTGCGCCGCCACCCAACCCGCATCTCGTGCCGCTCACGATCTGAGTCTGGAGTCTTCATGTTCTATCGAATGAGTGCGGCCGCGGCTGCCGCCGTGTTGCTGCTGTCGGGGTGTGGTGCGTGGCAGTCGGTGTCGGATGCATCGTCGAATGCGTATCGTGCCGTGTTTTTCAAGCAGGTGAAGGTGCTTGATGTCGATCTGACTGCGCGTGCCGCATTGAATCCGGACGACGTAGGACGGCCCACGTCGGTTGCCGTGCGCGTCTATCAACTGAAGGATCGCAAGGCGTTCGACGGAGTGTCGTACGACGATCTGCTGAAGAACGACAAGATAGTGCTTGCACAGGATATCCGTGCCGCGATGGCGGTCGTGCTGAATCCCGCAGCGTCAGCAAGTCTATCGCAGCCAATGCAGGCCGATACGAAATACGTCGCGGTAGTTGCGTTCTTTCGTAATCCAGGAAATGGTGACGTATGGAAATACGTAATTGAAAAGACGAGATTAAGCCCGGATAGACCGTTGAGCATCGACTTGACCGATCAACTTCTGCTTGGCGGTGAGAATGCGTCAAAAAAGAGGGAAAGGTGACGAGAGACGATATCTCGTCGACGTGATTGAACTGCTGTAAATGAGGTTGTGTTGAGTGAACGAAAAAGAAAGAACTCCGAAATACTGGGTGTACGCATTTGGTATTGAATTGTTCGTAGTCGTTGCTGCGCTTTTATGGAACCACACTGCAGTGCACCAAGGTGGATGGAATGATTTGGCAGTCGGAATAGGAGACATTTTCATAATTTTTGGTGCTTTCTTTTATTCTTTTGTGTGGGCCATTGCTGCGCTAGTTCGACTTGTCAGACGCCGGAGGACATTCAGTCTTGCGGTTGCTGTCCAAGGATTGGCGCTTCATTGTTTGGCAATGATAGCGCTTGCGATCTCGGCGATGTATCTGTTAGCTTGACAACACAAGCGGTGTGCCGTCGATGCCGCAGTTGAAGGATGTTTTCACGTTCGTCATGGACGGTAGCGGCAGAAAGGACATCGACGATCTTGGCGAGACGCTGATGTAGGCGACCGTCGCACGACGCATCGCGAAGGTGTGCAGCTACCAAGTTATCGACAGGGTGAGTACGCAGAAGTCGCGGAATGGTGTGGGGCAACGGGCGAGCGCTGCGATACGCTCCGCACCTGTGAATCACAGCATGAAGCGGGCGACCCCGGATGAAACTGCGGGTAGCCCGTTTAGCGTGTAGCTGAGGCTGCGATGCGGCTACCTGCGCTGGCAGCTCCGCTTACCGATCATCTTCCCGCACCGAAGAAGGATGCCGGCACAGCGCCCGCACTTCCATCTCCATATACGGAAACAACGGCAGCTGACTCAGCAGGTCATGCAGCTGCTGCACGCTTTCCACATCGAAAATACTGACGTTCGCATACTGCCCGGCGATCCGCCACAGATGCCGCCAGGTCCCTTCGTTCATCAGCCGCTGGCACATCGCCTTTTCTTCCGCCTTCAGCGTGGCCGCCTTGACCGGATCCATGTCCGTCGGCAGACGGACGGTCATTTCCACATGAAACAGCATCCTGCACTCCTTGCGTTATCGGTTCGTCGAATCGGAAGGCCACTCACGCCTGGGCGCGGGCCCGCTCGACTTCGCTGCCCGGCACGTCCGGCTTTTCCTTGAGCAGCGAGAAATCGAAGTCGATCAGCGCGAACTGCCCGTCGACGCCATACGGTTTGCCTTCCGCGCCTTCGGCCTGCTTCACCGGCGGGATCAACCCGTCGCGCGTCGCGAACGCGAAGTCGTCCCACAGATGCGGATCGCCATCGATGTTGATCTGCGTCGTCAGCTTACGATAACCGTCCGCCGAAACGAAGAAGTGAATGTGCGCCGGACGATGGCCGTGGCGGCCGAGCTGGTCGAGCAGTTGCTCGGTCTTGCTGCCCGGCGGCACGCTGTAACCGACCGGCAGCACGCTGCGGAAGCTGTAGCGGCCTTCGGCGTCGGTGCGGATCGAGCGGCGCAGGTTGAACGCGGGCTGCGACTGATCGAAGTACGAGTAGTTGCCAAGATGGTTCGCGTGCCATACCTCGACCAGTGCGTTCGCGATCGGCGCGCCATCCTGGCCGAGCACCTGGCCGCGCATGATCAGCGTCTGGCCCGGATCGGTGCCGTCGTCGAGACGCGCATGGCCGACCGATTCCGGCGCACCGGCGACATACAGCGGACCTTCGATCGTGCGCGGCGTGCCGCCCTGGATGCCGGCCTTTTCCTCGGCTTCGTCCATGCGCACGTCGAGGAAGCGCTCGAGGCCGAGGCCTGCCGCGATCAGCCCGAATTCGCGGCCGGCCTCGTTCAGGTAGTTCAGCGCCGTCCAGAATTCGCTCGGCTGCACGTCGAAGTCCTCGATCGTGTAGCAGATGTCCTTCACGATCCGGTTGACGATCGCGCGCACGCGCGGGTTGCCCGGCTTCTCGGCGGCGTCGTCGAAGGTCTTCAGCAGTGCGTCGATGGCTTGCTTGTTCATCTGTGTCTCCGGTTTCGGTTGTCGTGTGGGGTCAGCGGGCGTCGCGTCGCATCCGTTCGATGCGGGCCCAGTCGAAGGTGATGCCGAGGCCGGGCGTCGCCGGCAGGTGCAGCTTGAAATCCGCGTAGCGCAACGGCTCGACGAGGATTTCCTCGGTGAGCAGCAGCGGGCCGAACAGTTCGGTGCCCCATTGCAGCGAGTCGAACGTGCTGAACAGTTGCGCGGAAGCCATCGTGCCGGCCGCGCCCTCGAGCATCGTGCCGCCGTAAAGCTCGATGCCGGCTGCCGCCGCGATCGACGCGACGCTCGCCGCACCCTGCAGGCCACCCGATTGTGCGATCTTCACCGCGAACACGTCGGCCGCGCGATCCTGCGCGAGCGCGAATGCATCGACGGGGCCGTGCAGCGCCTCGTCGGCCATGATCGGCACCTGCGCCAGTTGCGTGAGGCGTTTAAGCCCCGCGCGGTTGGTCGCGGCGATCGGTTGCTCGACCAGGCTCACGCCGGCTTCGGCGAATCGTGCGCCGGCCCAGATCGCGTCGGTTTCGCTCCACGCCTGGTTCACGTCGACGCGCACGTCGCCGCGTTCGCCGAGCGCGCGCTTGATCGCGATCACGTGCGCGACGTCGTCGGCCACCGCGTTCGAGCCGATCTTCAGCTTGAACGCGCGGTGGCGGCGCGCGTCGAGCATCGCCTCGGCTTCCGCGATGTCGCGCTGCGTATCGCCGCTCGCGAGCGTCCATGCGACATCGACCGCATCGGTCCGACGGCCGCCGAACAGTTCCGACAACGGCACGCCGAGGCGGCGCGCCTGCGCGTCGAACAGCGCGGTCTCGATCGCGCACTTCGCGAAGCGGTTGCCCTGGAACAGCTTGCGGGCGCGCGCCAGCGCGGCGCCCGGGCGGGTCGCATCCATGCCCTGCAGCAGCGGTGCGAAGTAGGTGTCGATGTTGACCTTGATGCTTTCGGGGCTCTCCTCGCCGTACGCGAGACCGCCGATGGTCGTCGCCTCGCCGACGCCTTCGATACCGTCCGTGCATCGAACACGCACCAGCACGAGGGTCTGGCAATTCATCGTGGCGACCGACAATTTGTGGGGCCTGATCGTCGGCACGTCGACCAGCAGCGTCTCGATGCGTTCGATGGTGGCGGCAGTTGCTATCATGCGATTCCTCCTGTTGGTGCACATGGTAGGAATTCCCGCCCCGCGTCGTCCAACACTCTTTCCGACTACTTCCATACCTTTGAGGCATGAAATGGAATTGCGTCAGCTCCGCTACTTCATCGCCGTCGCCGAGGAAATGAACATCACGCGGGCGGCCGAGCGGCTGCACATGACGCAGCCGCCGCTCAGCCGCCAGCTCCAGGCGATCGAGGACGAGATCGGGCTGCCGCTGTTCGAGCGCGGCGCGCGGCCGCTGAAACTGACGGATGCGGGGCGCGTGTTCTATGCGCAGGCGAAGCGCCTCGTCGACCAGGCCGACGAGCTCGGCCCGCTGACGCGGCGGCTCGCACAACTGTCGGAGCGGATCGTGATCGGCTTCGTACCGTCGACGCTGTACGGCGCGCTGCCGGACGTGATCCGCGCGTTTCGCGAGGCGCAGCCGGACGTCGAGTTGTCGCTGATCGAAATGTTCACGCTCGAACAGCTCGGCGCGCTGAAGGGCGGGCGGATCGACGTGGGGTTCGGCCGGCTGCGCTTCGACGACGACCAACTGGTGCGCGAGGCGCTGATCGAGGAAAAGCTGATCGCGGCGCTGCCGGTCGGGCATCCGCTTGCCGATCCGGCCCGGCCGCTGACGCTCGCGGATATCGCGAACGAGACGCTGATCGTCTATCCGAGCACGCCGCGGCCGAGCTTCGCCGATCAGCAGCTGTCCGCGCTGCGCGATGGCGCGCTGGTGCCGGTGGCCGTTCACGAGGTGCGCGAGCTGCAGACGGCGCTCGGGCTCGTGGCCGCGCAGGTCGGCGTGTCACTGGTGCCGGAGAGCGTGGAGGGCGTGCGCGTGAAGGGCGTGGTCTACCGGCGGTTGCCGGAGCCGGCCGCGACGTCGCCGATCATCATGAGCCGCCGGCTGCACGGCGAAAGCGCGTTGACGGCTGCGTTTTGCGCGATTGCGCGGGAGATGATCGTGCCGACAGGGTGACGATCGTCATCGTCCCTATAAATCGCAACTAACGGTCTGTTTCGGCAGGCACCTGCAGATGCGGGGAGGGCGCCGCGATGTCATGCGCTGTCGTGTGAGCGCTTGGGCCGTTACGCAAGCCGCCGGGCGCGCGAGCATGCGCGACGACGTTACCGCTTGCCGTCGAGCGTTTCCGACGGCGATTCGCCAAACTTCTCCCGATACGCGATCGCGAACCGCCCCAGGTGCGTAAACCCGCAATCGAGCGCGACGTCGGCGATCCGTCGGTCGGACACCGCGCCGCGCAGCAGTTCGCGCGCGTGGTCGAGCCGCGTCGCGCGCAGGTATTGCATCGGGCTCATCCCGCGGAACTGCAGGAACGCGTCGCGCAGCGTCCGTTCCGGCACGTTGGCGGCCTGGACGATATCGGCGAGCTGCAGCGGCTGCGCGTAGTGCGCGTTCACGAATTCCTGCGCGCGCCGCACGAAGCCCGGCGCCGGGTCGCGGTGCGACGCCTGCAGCACGGACGGCGGGTGGCCTTCGATCAGCAGGTCGATCAGCAGGTGCTCGAGCTGGGAGGCGACGCGCGGGTTCGCGTTTGCGCGTTCGAGCAGTTCGGGCGAGCGCGCGACGAGCATCAGCTGCTGGCGCCACGCGGCGAGCGCGGCGTCGCTGACATGCAGCACGGGATCGAGCGTCGCGCGCGGGTCGCCGGTTAGCGAGCCGACGGTCGCCGCGTCGATGCGCAGCACGAACTGCTCGCAATCGGCGGACAGCACTGCGTCGAAACGCTCGCCGGGCGCACACAGCACGCCGGTCTGGCCGTCGACGCCGAGCTGCCGTCCCATCGCGCGCACCTCGGCCTGGCCGGACAGGCAGAACATCAGCAGGTAATAGCCGTCGACTGCATCGACCTGCACGCGCATCGCGTCGCCGAACGCGATCGTGCCGATTCCGAGCCCGCCGAGCCTGACGAAATCCATGTGCGACGCACCGCGCGTGCGGCCGTTCGGGAGCAGCGCATGCGGCTGCATCACGCGCGAGATCCGCTCGCGCGTCTCGTCGAGGTCGCGGGATTCGAACAGCCGGTGCGCGCGCAGCGCGAGCGGCTCGAACGACGTTGGGGACATGGGCATCAGCCTTGGTGTTGACGGCGTGCGCTTCGATCCGATCAATGGGGCGCGATCGTGCGCCGGGTCGTGTGTGCCGTCATGCTAGCGCAGAAATCCGCCGAAAGTGGATATTGCACTGCCGCAATCGCACTTTCCGGATAGACGGCGAATATTAGCTTTTCAAAAATCGGCTCCATGCATTCAACGCAACGGATCGACAAGGAGTCCGACATGGAGCAGACAGAATCGCCCGTCGTTTTCGCCGCGCGCGGCGACGCGTCCGACGTGAGTTTTCCGCACGACGACGGCTCGCGCGTGCCGTACAAGGTGTTCAGCTCGCGCGCGGTCTACGATCGCGAGCAGGAACGCATCTTCCGCGGCCCGACGTGGAACTTCGTCGCGCTCGAAGCCGAAATCCCGAACGCCGGCGACTTCAAGAGCACGTTCGTCGGCGACACGCCGGTGGTCGTCACGCGTACCGAGGACGGCGCGCTGTCCGCGTGGGTGAACCGCTGCGCGCACCGCGGCGCGCAGGTGTGCCGCAAGTCGCGCGGCAACGCGAGCTCGCACACGTGCGTCTATCACCAATGGAGCTTCGACAACTCGGGCAACCTGCTCGGCGTGCCGTTCCGGCGCGGCCAGAAGGGGATGTCCGGGATGCCGGCCGACTTCGACCCGAAGCAGCACGGGCTGCGCAAGCTGCGCGTCGACAGCTATCGCGGGCTCGTGTTCGCGACCTTCAGCGACGACGTGATGCCGCTGCCCGACTATCTCGGCGAGCAGATGCGGCCGTGGATCGACCGGATCTTCCACAAGCCGATCGAGTATCTCGGCTGCACGCGCCAGTACTCGAAGTCGAACTGGAAGCTGTACATGGAGAACGTGAAGGACCCGTATCACGCGAGCATGCTGCACCTGTTCCATACGACCTTCAACATCTTCCGCGTCGGGATGAAGGCGCGCTCGATTCCGGATGCGAACCACGGGCTGCACAGCATCATCACGGTGACGAAGACGGGCGACGATACGTCGGCCGCGTACAAGCAGCAGAACATTCGCTCGTTCGACGAAGGCTTTCATCTGGAAGACGAATCGATTCTCGACCTCGTATCGGAATACGACGAGGACTGCACGAACCATATCCAGCCGATCTTTCCGCAGCTCGTGATCCAGCAGATCCACAACACGCTGGTCGCACGGCAGATCCTGCCGAAAGGCCCCGACAACTTCGAACTGATCTTCCACTTCTTCGGCTACACGGACGATACGCCCGAGTTGCGCGCGCTGCGCATCAAGCAGGCGAACCTCGTCGGGCCGGCCGGCTACATCTCGATGGAGGACACGGAGGCGACCGAGCTCGTGCAGCGCGGCACGGTGCGCGACGGCGACGCGACGTCGGTGATCGAGATGTCGCGCGGCAATCCGGACCAGCAGGACACGGTGATCACCGAAAGCCTGATCCGCAAGTTCTGGGTCGGCTACCAGAAGCTGATGGGCTATTGAAGCGGGAGCGCGGAATGATGGAAAACCTGACGGAAGACATGAAGACGTGGTTCGAGATTTACATGCTCCAGAACCGCTATATCGGGCACCTCGACAACAACCGGCTCGAAGCGTGGCCGACGATGTTCACCGAGGACTGCACGTACGAAATCGTGCCGAAGGAGAACGCCGACCTCGGGCTGCCGGTCGGGATCGTCCACTGCACGAACCAGCGGATGCTGCGCGACCGCGTAGTGTCGCTGCGGCACGCGAACATCTACGAAGAGCACACGTACCGGCACATGACGTCGGGCCTGACGATCGTCGCGGAACGTGACGGCGAGATCGACACGGAGAGCAACTACGTGGTCGTGCAGACGCGCAGCAACGGCGAGTCGAACGTGTACCAGGCCGGCAAGTACTACGACACGGTCGTGCGTACGCCGGACGGGCTGCGCTACAAGACCAAGCGGGTGATCTACGACACGTCGCGCGTGCAGACGCTGCTCGCCACCCCGATCTGATACGGAAGCAAGGAACAGACATGACCGAAGCAACGCTCGCCGAGTGGCATCCGCTCGGCGCTTTCGACGAATTCTCCGAAGACGAACCGGCGGCACGCGTCGCCGGCCAGAAGCCGATCGCGGTGTTCCGGATCGGCGACGAACTGTTCGCGATGCACGACCTCTGCACGCATGGCCACGCGCGGCTGTCCGAAGGCTATGTGGAGGACGGCTGCGTCGAATGCCCGCTGCACCAGGGGCTGATCGACATCCGCACCGGCGCGCCGAAATGCGCGCCGATCACGGAGCCGGTGCGGACCTATCCGATCCGGATCGTCGACGGGCAGGTGGAAGTCAATGTCGGCTGATCCGTTCGTGATCGTCGGCGCCGGGCATGCCGCGCGGCGCACGGCCGAAGCGCTGCGCGAGCGCGATGCCGCGGCGCGCATCGTGATGATCGGCGCGGAACGTGAGCTGCCGTACGACCGGCCCGCGCTGTCGAAGGATGCGCTGTTGACGGACGGCGGTGAGCAGCGCGCGTTCGTGCGCGACGCGGCGTGGTACGACACGCAGCGCATCGAACTGCGGCTCGGCACGCGCGTCGATGCGATCGAGCGCGATGCGCAGCGCGTGCGGCTCGACGACGGCGCGACGCTTCCGTATGCGCGGCTCGTGCTCGCAACGGGTTCGCGGGTGCGCATGTTCGGTGGCACGATCGACGAAGGCGTCACGCCGCATTACGTCCGCACGGTCGACGATGCGCGTGCGTTGCGCGCGCAGCTTGCGCCGGGCCGTCGCGTGGCGGTGCTCGGCGGCGGGTTCATCGGGCTGGAGGTCGCGGCGGCGGCGCGCCAGCTCGGGTGCGACGTGACGGTGATCGATCCGGCGCCGCGCCTGCTGCAGCGTGCGTTGCCGGAAGTGGTCGGTGCGTATGCGCGGCAGATGCACGATGCACGTGGCGTGGTCTTTCAGATGGCGACGCTGCCGCGCGCGATCCGTCGCGCACCGGGCGGCGGTGCGATCGTCGAGACCGATCGCGGCGACGTGCCGGCCGACCTCGTCGTGGTCGGCATCGGTGTGGTGCCGAATGTCGAGCTGGCGCAGGCGGCGGGGCTCGATGTCGACAACGGGATACGCGTCGATGCGGGCTGCCGCACGGTCGATCCCGCGATCTTCGCGGCGGGCGAGGTGACGATGCACTTCAATCCGCTGCTCGGGCGTCACGTGCGGATCGAATCGTGGCAGGTGGCCGAAAACCAGCCGGCCGTCGCGGCCGCGAACCTGCTCGGCGCCGACGAGACCTACGCCGAGCTGCCGTGGCTCTGGTCGGATCAGTACGACTGCAACCTGCAGATGCTCGGGCTGTTCGGCAGCGAGCGCACGATCGTCGTGCGCGGCGATCCGGCGAACGGGTCGTTCACGGTGTTCGGGCTGGGGGATGACGGCAGGATCGTCGCGGTGGCCGCGGCGAACCTGGGGCGCGACATCGGCGCATCGCGCCGGTTGATCGCGGCGGGGGCGGTGCCGGACCCGGTGAAGCTTGCGGACCCGGCGGTGAACCTGAAGACGTTCATGTAGCAGGCGCTCGGTCGTCCGGCCCGGCATGCGGTGACGATGCCGGCCGGCGCCGTGTGCAATCCGCCGGTCCGATCCGGCGGCGTCCGACACGCTCGACGCGTGTCGCAATGTTTGTCGGCAGCACCGCAACCGGTGCATATTAGCGGCATCGTTCGCCCGACCCGTTGCCCATGACGCCAGACAAAGCCCTCGAACTGAAACGCAGCAAGCGCCGTGCGCTGTGGCTGCTGCTGGCCGCCGTCGCGGTGTTCGTCACGACGATCCTGCTGCCGCGCGGCCCGTGGGTCGACGGCTTCAAGGCCGTGGCCGAAGCCGCGATGGTCGGCGCGCTCGCCGACTGGTTCGCGGTCGTCGCGCTGTTCCGCCGCGTGCCGATCCCGTTCGTGTCGCGCCACACCGAGATCATTCCGAAGAACAAGGACAAGATCGCCGACAACCTCGCGGTGTTCGTGCGCGAGAAATTCCTCGGTCCCGATGCGCTCGCCGCGCAGATCCGCCAGCACGATCCCGCGCAGAAGCTCGGCGCGTGGCTCGGCGAGCCGGCGAACACCGACGCGCTCGGCGGCTATGTGACGAAGCTGATGAGTTTCGCGCTCGACATGACCGACGACGCGCGGATCCAGTCGTTCGTCCATGACGCGTTTCGCGCGGTGATCGACCGGATCGACCTGTCGCAATCGGCCGGCGCGATCCTCGACACGCTGACGAAGGACGGCCGCCACCAGGCGCTGCTCGACGATGCGATCGAACAGGTGGTCGACGTGCTCGACAAGGAGGAGAACCGCGAGGTGATCGCGGGTTTCATCGTCGAATGGCTGAAGACGCAGTACCCGAAGGTCGAGAAGATCATGCCGACGCAGTGGTTCGGCGAGAACGGCGCGCGAATGCTCGCGAATGCGGTGAGCCGCGTGCTGGAAGGCGTGGCGGCCGATCCCGAGCACGAACTGCGGCAACGTTTCGACCGGACGGTCGTGCGGCTGACCGAGCGGTTGAAGCACGATCCCGCTTTCATCGAGAAGGGCGAGGAGATCAAGCGCTATATCCGCGACGGCGCCGCGTTCAACGAGTATGTGCGCGACCTGTGGGATCAGTTGCGCGCGTGGCTGAAGGCCGATCTCGCGCGCCCCGATTCGGCGCTGCACCGGCAGGCCGTGATGCTCGGCGGCTGGCTCGGTTCGCGGCTCGCGGAGAGCCCGGCATTGCGTGCGTCGTTGAACGAGCACGTCGAGAAGGCCGTGCACGAGATGGCGCCGGATTTCGCGGATTTCCTGATGCGTCACATCCGCGACACGGTGCGCAACTGGGATGCGCGCGAGATGTCGCGGCAGATCGAGCTGAACATCGGCAAGGATCTGCAATACATCCGCATCAACGGCACGCTGGTCGGCGGGCTGATCGGGCTCGGGTTGTATCTGGTGTCGCTGGTGCCGCGCTGGGCGGCCGGCTGGCTGCACTGACACGGCCACAGGTCTCGCGCGGCGGGCGGGACGGGCCGCGCCCGCGCATCATGCGTGCGCTTTCGAGCCGTGCAGTTGCAGGCCGAGCGCCTTGATGACCTTCAGGATCGTACCGAAGCTGGGGTTGCCGTCGTGCGACAGCGCCTTGTACAGCCCTTCGCGCGACAGGCCCGCATCGCGCGCGACCTGCGACATGCCGCGTGCCCGTGCGATCACGCCGAGCGCATGTGCGATGAAGGCCGGATCGTCGCCGCCTTCCTGCAGGCACGCTTCGAAGTAGTCGGCCATGTCGTCTTCGGTTTTCAGATGATCGGCCGAATCCCACGGCCGCGTGCTGATCTTGTCCATCGGTTACTCCATGTCGAGATGCGCGAGCATCGCGTGCGCGGCGCGGATGTCGGCCTGTTGCGTCGATTTATCGCCGCCGCAGAGCAGGATGACCCAGATCGTTCCGCGCCGGACGTAGTAGACGCGATAGCCCGGGCCGTGGTCGATCCGCATCTCGACGACCGGCGAGCCGGCGGACTTCCAGTCGCCCGGATTGCCCATCGAGAGGCGGTCGATGCGTGCCTGGATGCGGCGCTTCGCGACGCGATCCGGCAGGCCGGCAAACCAGGCGTCGAAGACGTCGGTGGTCCGGATGCTGAACGTAGGCGCACTGTAGGGCATGGATTGCAGTATGTCAACCATGGTTCACATGTCTGAGGTGTCGAGTGTCATTGCCGCTACAGTAGGGCGGTGCGCTTCGCTTGTGTGCCAAATGGCCGTTCGGCCGAAGTCGGGATCTTCCGAATCCGTCTACAATCAAAAACGTCCTTGCCGCCCGTGCGTGCTTGCCGCGCGCGGGCGGATCCGTTCGTCCTCCGGTATCCGGAGGCGCCGCCGTGCAGCGCGTGTTGCGCGGCGGGCAGTGCCGTGGTTTGTGTCCAGTAGGTAAAGCGTCCGCGTGCCGTAGGCCGGCGCGCGTTCTGAACGCTGCGTGTCCGTAGGCCGGGCAGGCGGCATCAACCGAGAGTCCCCATGAAAGCATCGGATCTGTTCGTGAAGGCGCTGGAAGCCGAAGGCGTCGAGTACGTATTCGGCATTCCCGGCGAGGAAAACCTCGATCTGCTCGAATCGCTGCGGCGATCGAAGATCAAGCTCGTGCTGACCCGGCACGAGCAGGCGGCCGGGTTCATGGCCGCCACCTACGGCCGCCTGACGGGCCGCACCGGCGTGTGTATCGCCACGCTCGGGCCCGGCGCGACGAACTTCGTGACGGCCGCCGCGTATGCGCAGCTCGGCGGCATGCCGATGCTGATGATCACCGGGCAGAAGCCGATCAAGTCCAGCAAGCAGGGCCACTTCCAGATCGTCGACGTGGTCGACATGATGCAGCCGCTCACGAAGTTCACGCGGCAGATCGTGTCGATCGGCAACATCCCGTCGGCCGTGCGCGAGGCGTTCCGTCGCGCGGAGGAAGAGCGCCCGGGCGCCGCGCACCTCGAGCTGCCGGAAGACATCGCGCACGAGGAGGGCGACGGCAAGCCGATCCCGCGCAGCTACAGCCGGCGGCCGGTGGCCGAGGAGAAGGCGGTCGCGCACGCGGTCGACGCGATCCAGGCCGCGCGCCATCCGCTCCTGATGATCGGCGCGGGCGGCAACCGCAAGACCACCTGCAAGATGTTGCTCGAATTCGTCGACAAGACGGGCATCCCGTTCTTCACGACGCAGATGGGCAAGGGCGTGATCGACGAGACGCACCCGCTGTGGCTCGGCAACGCGACGCTGTCCGACGGCGATTTCGTGCACCGTGCGATCGAGCACGCGGACTGCATCATCAACGTCGGCCACGACGTGATCGAGAAGCCGCCGTTCTTCATGCGTACCGACGACAAGACTGTGATCCATGTGAACTTCCTCGGCGCGCAGGTCGATCCTGTTTATTTCCCGCAGATCGAGGTGGTCGGCGACATCGCGAACGCGGTGTGGCAGATGAAGGAAGCGGTGACGCCGCAATCGCACTGGGATTTCGAGCGCTTCCGGATGATCAAGGAGCATTTCGACGCCCATCTGGAGAAGGGCCAGCACGATCCGCGCTTCCCGATGTACCCGGTGCGGATCGTCAACGATCTGTACAACGCGATGCCGGTCGACGGCATCGTCTGTCTCGACAACGGGATGTACAAGATCTGGTTCGCGCGTTACTGGCGCGCGCACGAGCCGAATTCGTTGCTGCTCGACAACGCGCTCGCGTCGATGGGGGCGGGGCTACCGTCGGCGATCGCGACGAAGATCGTGCATCCGCAGCGCAAGGTGATCGCCGTGTGCGGCGACGGCGGTTTCATGATGAATTCGCAGGAGCTCGAAACGGCCGTGCGGCTGAAGCTCGACCTCGTCGTGATGATCCTGCGCGACGACGCGTTCGGGATGATCCGCTGGAAGCAGGAGAACATGAATTTCCCCGATTTCGCGATGACGCTGCAGAACCCCGATTTCGTCGCGTATGCGCAAAGCTACGGCGCGCACGGGCATCGCGTCGAATCGGCCGACGATCTCGAGCCGCTGCTGCGCGAGTGTTTCTCGTCGCCGGGCGTGCACGTGATCGACGTGCCGATCGACTACTCGGACAACGAGCGCGTGCTGAATCGCGAGATCAAGCGCCTGTCGGCGCAACTCTGAATGTCCCGTTCACAGGAAGGAGTCGTTCCATGTTGAAGGAAACCTATCCGTACTACCTCGCCAACGAAGCCGTCTACGCGAACACCGATCTGGACGTGACGGACAAGTTCAGCGGCAAGGTCGCGACACGCGTCGCGCTGGCCGACGCGAAGGCCATCGACGCGGCGATCGGCGCGGCCGTCGACGCCACGAAGCCGATGCGCGAGCTGCCGGCCTACAAGCGGCAGGCCGTGCTCGATCATTGCGTCGCGCGCTTTCGCGAGCGCTTCGACGAACTGGCCGAGGCGCTGTGCATCGAGGCCGGCAAGCCGATCAACGATTCGAAGGGCGAAGTGACGCGGCTGATCGACACGTTCCGCGTGGCGTCCGAGGAATCGGTGCGTATCGACGGCGAAATCATCAACCTCGAGATCTCCGCGCGTGCGCAGGGCTACACGGGCTATACGAAGCGCGTGCCGGTCGGCCCGTGCTCGTTCATCTCGCCGTTCAACTTCCCGCTGAATCTCGCCGCGCACAAGGTCGCGCCCGCGCTCGCGGCCGGCTGTCCGTTCGTGCTGAAGCCGGCGAGCCGCACGCCGATCGGCGCGCTGATCATCGGCGAGGTGCTCGCGGAAACCGATTTGCCGAAGGGCGCATTCTCGGTGCTGCCCGCGCATCGCGACGGCGCCGACCTGTTCACGACCGACGAGCGTTTCAAGCTGCTGTCGTTCACGGGTTCGCCGGCCGTCGGCTGGGCGCTGAAGGAGAAGGCCGGCAAGAAGAAAGTCGTGCTGGAGCTCGGCGGCAACGCGGCCGCGATCGTCGATGCGGACCAGCGCGACCAGCTCGACTACGTGGTCGAGCGTCTTGCGTTCGGCGCGTATTACCAGTCGGGCCAGAGCTGTATCGGCGTGCAGCGGATCCTCGTGCATGCCGACCTGTATGACGCGCTGCGCGACAAGCTGATCGCGAAGACGCGTTCGCTGAAGATGGGCGACCCGAAGGATCCGTCGACGTTCGTCGGCCCGATGATCTCCGAGTCCGAATCGCGCCGGCTGTCGGGCTGGATGGACGCGGCCGTCGCGGCGGGCGCGAAGATCGTCGCGGGCGGCAAGGTCGATGGCTCGATGTTCGAGGCGACGCTGCTGGAAAACGTCGGGCACGAGCAGGACCTGTACCGGAAGGAGGCATTCGGCCCTGTCGCGATCCTCGAGAAGTTCGACCGGTTCGACGATGCGCTCGCGCGCGTGAACGACAGCGACTTCGGGCTGCAGGCCGGCGTGTTCACCGATTCGCTCGCGCATGCGCAGCGCGCGTGGGACGAGCTGGAGGTCGGCGGCGTCGTGATCAACGACGTGCCGTCGTTCCGCGTCGACAACATGCCGTACGGCGGTGTGAAGGATTCGGGCCTCGGCCGCGAAGGGATCCGCTACGCGATCGAGGACATGACCGAGCCGCGGCTGATGGTCGTGCGGCGCCGGTAACGCGCGGGCGGGCGGCGCATTACCGCGACGGCACGCAGGCGGGCGATCGGGCCGGCCCGCGTGCCGTTTTTCATGGCGCCGCGCACATCGGGCCGGCGCCGGGCCCGCACCGTGACCGCCGCGAACGGCCGGCGGCCCGAACGCGCTCGACTGCGGGCCTCGCCTCGTGATGTAATCGCGCGAAACTGCCGACCGGGGTACGACGCCGGAAAGCGCGAATTCATTCTTCACGAGGTCGATTCATGTCCCCCGTCTCGGCATTCAAGCTGGTTTTGTTGTCGTTTCTCGCGATCGTCGCGCTCGAATGCATCGCCAAGCGGCTGCGGTTGCCGCCCGCAGCCGCGCTGCTGATCGGCGGCATCGGCATCGCGTTCATTCCCGGCCTGCCGCCGATCAATCTCGATCCGGAACTGGTGTTGCTGGTGTTCCTGCCGCCGCTGCTGATGGACGGCGCGTACTTCTCGGTGTGGGAGGAATTCAAGCGCAATGTCGGCGGCATCCTGCTGCTTGCGATCGGCGCGGTCGTGTTCACGACGTTCGCGGTCGGCTTCGCCGTGCACTGGGCGGCGCCGTCGCTGCCGTGGGCCGCGTGCTTCGCACTCGGCGCGATCGTGTCGCCGCCCGACGCCGTGGCAGCGAAGGCCGTGCTCGAGCGCGTCGCGCTGCCGCGCCGGCTGATGGTGCTGCTCGAAGGCGAGAGCCTGCTGAACGATGCGGCCGGCCTCGTGCTGTTCCGCTTCGCGGTCGTCGCGGCGCTGTCGGGCACCTTCAGCCTCGGCCACGCGGTCGTGGGTTTCGCGGAACTCGGGCTCGGCGGCGTGGTGGTCGGCTTCGCGGTCGGCAAGCTCGTCGTGTGGTTCCTGAAGCTGCTCGACGACGACTATCTCGTGATCACCGTCGCGGTGATCGCCGGCTGGATCGCGTACATCGCGGGGGAAATGGTCGAAGTGTCCGGCGTGATCGCTACCGTCACGGCCGGCATGATCGTCGGCTGGCATCAGCACGAGGTGTTCTCAGCGGCCGTGCGCACGCGCGGCACCGCGTTCTGGCAGGTCATCGTGTTCCTGCTCGAAGCGATGGTGTTCGTGCTGATCGGGCTGTCGCTGCGCGGCGCGATCCACCGGCTCGGCGGTTTCGAGCAGGTGCTTGCCACGATGGTGCCGCCGATGCTCGCGGTGCTGGCGGCGGTGATCGTGTCGCGCTTCGTGTGGATCTACGCGGTCGAGGCGCTGAAGTGGCCGGTGCGCGGGATCGTGCGGCGCGGCGAAGCGCCCGACTGGAAGGCCGCGACGATCATGAGCTGGGCCGGGATGCGCGGCGTCGTCACGCTGGCGATCGCGTTGTCGCTGCCCGAGGCGATGCCCGGCCGCGACGTGATCCTGGTCGCGTCGTTTGCGGTGATCCTCGTCACCGTGCTGCTGCAGGGCACGACGATCGGGCCGTTGATTCGGTTGCTGCGCCTGCCGCAGCGCGAAGAACGCGCGTCGCACCACCTGACCGAGCCGCAGACGTGGGCGTACGTCGAGGCGGCGCAGCTCGCGGCGATCCAGCCGCTCGTGCGCGACGAGAACGGGGTCGTGATCCATCCGCGCCTGCTCGAGCAGTACACGTATCGCGCGGAATTGACGGAAAAGGCGAAGAACGAGCCGACGTATCCGGCTGAAGTGCGTGCCGCGCACTACGACGTCGTGCTGGCCGCGATCCGGGCCGGTCGCGCGGAACTGTTGCGCCTGCACCGTTCGGGGCGCATCCACGACGAGATGCTGCATGCGCTCGAGCGCGACCTCGACCTGCAGGAAGTGTCCGCGCAGCACGCGCGCGGGTAAGGCCGCCCACTTCGTCACCTCGCCATCGAGCGGCCGGCGTCAGCCGGCCCGAAGCGCGCCCGGGCCGAACGTTGCCCGGCGCGCTTTTTTTCTTTCGAGCGCCCGCCGATTGGGCGGATATTCATCCGGCCCTCAAATGCGACGGCAGCGAGCCTTGCAGCGCATGCAAACCTTATCGCGCCGGTCTCGCAAACGTTATCGTCTTTCGAATCCGGAAATGATCCGATTTAACTGTTTCCGTCTCTTTCTACATATTTGGCAAAACTAAACCGGATTGAGATAGATGCTGTGTTCTAATTTCATTTAGAATCAGCCGGTTATGTTTATTGAGAGAAAGGATGCGGAGGTAATACGGTCGCCAACGGGGAGAAATCGGCGTCCAAAACCCTGCAAGGCGGTGCCGACAGGCCAATTCGGCGGAATCAGGCGGTTTTTTTCAACCGCTGGAATAAGATAGCGTCCCAAGTCTGATAAACAACTCCTATGAAAGAATCGATTGGAGAATCGGCGTTTGAAACTGTATTTATGAAAGAATCGAGCGGTGATAATGCCTCGGATTGTCTTGAATCGGGGTTATCGGTCCTTCTCGTCGACGATCAACCGTTCGTCGGCGAGGTGATCCGCCGCGCGCTGCGCAGCGAACATGACATCGACCTGCATGTGTGCACCGACGCGCACCGGGCGATGGCGGTCGCGCGCGACGTGAAGCCGACTGTCATCCTGCAGGATCTCGTGATGCCGGAGATCGACGGCCTCGATCTGGTCCGCGCGTGGCGCGCGGACGCCGGCACCGCTCGCGTGCCGATCATCGTGCTGTCCGCGAAGGAGGAGCCGATCGTCAAGCGCGAGGCGTTCATCGCCGGCGCGAACGACTATCTGGTGAAGCTCCCCGACGCGATGGAGCTGGCTGCCCGCATCCGCTATCACTCGAATTCTTACCTGATGTCCCGGCAGCGCGACGAGGCGCTCGATTTCCTGTCGCATGACATGCGTTCGCCGCAGACGTCGATCCTGGCGCTGCTCGACGTCTACCGGACCGAGCACGGCGAGATGCCGGCGATCATGGAGCGCATTGCCGGCCATGCGCGGCGCGCGCTCGCGCTGGCCGACGGCTTCATCCACCTGACCCGCGCGCAGTCCGAGCGCCGCGCGCACGAGGTCGTGAGTCTCAACGAGATCGTGCTCGACGCCGTCGACCAGCTGTGGGAGAAGGCGGCCGGGCTCGGCAGCCGGGTTGCCGCGCACGTGCCCGATACCGAATGCGTGACGATGGGCGACCGCATGATGCTGACGCGCGCGGTCGCGAACCTGATCGACAACGGGCTGAAGTACGGCCCGGCCGGCACGGACGTGCACTGCACGCTGGGCAGCGAGGACGGCGCCTGGCTGATCGGTGTCGAGGACACCGGCGCGGGAATCGCGCCGGAGCAGCGCACGGCCGCGACCGAATCGTTCGTGCAGCTCGAATCCGCGCATGGCGCGGCGCGCGGCGGCTTCGGCCTCGGGCTCGCGTTCGTCCGCGCGACGGCGGCGCGGCATCGCGGCCAGATCCTGATGCGCAATACGGCGCGCGGCTTCATGGTCGCGCTTCGGCTGCCGGCGCAAGCGGAGCGGTGATGTCGCGGCGCGGCCTGCCGGCGCCGCGCTGCCCGAGAGACCCTGATGTGCTCGTGGCGCGCCGTCCGGCGCGCAGGCGGGCGTGGATTTTTTCAACGCTGATTTTATAAAGCCCATAACGAACATGGCCACCGTGACGCCCCGCGCGACCAATGAAAGCCTGCATCCGACGATCGGCGCTGCCCGGCTGACGCTCGGCAATCGCATCCTGCTCAGCTTCGGCGTGCTGTTCGTGCTGATGCTGGTGACAGCCGGCGTGTCGTACGAGCGACTGCGCGCGATCAACGCCGAAGCCGTCAGTATCGAGCGCGACTCGCTGCCCGGCGTCTACCTCGCGTCGTCGCTGCGCGGTTCGGTCAACGAATCGTTCATGCTGCTGCAACGCGCGATCTTCGTCGACACCGGGCCCGACGCCACGCAGCACGATCTCGCGACGATCGCCGACGCGCTGAAGGAAGTCGAGTCGCTGTCGGTGGACTACCAGAACACGACGTTCCGCGACGACGACCGGCAGCGCTTCATGGCGTTCCGCGGTGCCTACGATCACTACGTGCCGTTGCTGAACGAAGCGGTGCAGAAGAGCCGCGCATCGCGCGACGAGGCCGTGGCCGCGTACGCGAAAGTGCAGCCCGCGTGGACCGAGGTCGTGCGCAACGCGAACGTGCTGGTTCAGGAGAACCGCAAGTTCGCGGAGCAGTCCGCGAAGCTGATCCGCGAATCCGTGCAGGACACCGAGGTCGTGCTCGTCGGCGCGCTGACGATCATGCTGCTGTCCGCGCTCGGGCTCGGCTACCTGCTGTACCGTTCGGTCACCGTCCCGATGGCGCGGCTCGTCGAGGTGCACGACGTGATGCGCACCGGCAACCTGACGCGCCGCCTCGACCTGCGCCGCCGCGACGAATTCGGCACGCTCGAGACGGGTTTCAACCGGATGGCCGACGAGCTGACCGAGCTCGTCGCCCGCGCGCAGCAATCGTCGCTGCAGGTGACGACGTCGGTAGCCGAGATCGCGGCGACGTCGCGCGAGCAGCAGGCGACCGCGAACGAAACCGCGGCGACGACGACCGAGATCGGCGCGACCTCGCGCGAGATCTTCGCGACATCGCGCGACCTGCTGCGCACGATGAACGAGGTGGCCGGCGTGGCCGAGCAGTCGGCGACGCTCGCGGGCGTGAGCCAGAGCGGGCTCACGCGGATGGGCGAGACGATGCGCAGCGTGATGGACGCGGCCGGTTCGGTGAACGCGAAGCTCGCGATCCTCAACGAGAAGGCGCTGAACATCAACCAGGTGGTCGCGACGATCACCAAGGTGGCCGACCAGACCAACCTGCTGTCGCTGAATGCGGCGATCGAGGCCGAGAAGGCCGGCGAATACGGCCGCGGCTTCGCGGTCGTCGCGACCGAGATCCGCCGCCTCGCCGACCAGACGGCGGTGGCGACCTACGATATCGAGCAGACGGTGAAGGAAATCCAGTCGGCGGTGTCGGCGGGCGTGATGGGGATGGACAAGTTCTCCGAGGAAGTGCGCCGCGGAATGCTCGACGTCCAGCAGGTCGGCGGGCAGCTGTCGCAGATCATCGCCGAGGTGCAGACGCTCGCGCCGCGCTTCCAGATGGTCAACGAAGGGATGCAGACGCAGGCGAACGGCGCCGAGCAGATCACGCAGGCGCTGTCGCAACTGTCGGAGGCCGCGCAGCAGACGGCCGAGTCGCTGCGCCAGTCGTCGCAGGCGATCGACGACCTGACGCTCGTCGCGAACCAGTTGCGCACCAGCGTGTCGCGCTTCAAGGTCGACGCGTGACGCGCGCCGACCCGCAGAACGGCGCCCACGCGCTGTTCCTGATGTTCGAGCTCGACGGCGGGCGCTATGCGCTCGACGCAGCCGGCATCGACGAGGTGCTGCCGCTCGCGGTCACGAAGGCCGTGCCCGGCGCACCCGAATGGATCGCCGGGCTGCTGATGCGCGGCGGCCAGCCGGTGCCGGTGATCGACGTGCCGATGCTGGCGCTCGGGCGCCGCGCGCATGCGCTGCGCTCGACGCGGCTCGTGATGGTGCGCTACGGCGCGGACGAAGCGGGCGGCGAGCGCACGATCGGGCTGATCGTCGAGCGTGCGACGCAGACGATGCGGATCGACCGCGCGGCGTTCCGGTCGAGCGGCATCTCGACCGCGCGCACGCGCTGGCTCGGGCCCGTCGCGAATACGCCCGATGGCGTCGTGCAGCAGGTATCGGTGTCCGACCTGGTCGACGACGTCGCGCGCCTGTATCTGTTCGACGGCCTGCCGGGCCACGGGGGAGAGTCCGCATGAAAGAGTTCGAATCGCGATTTCGCGGCTGGCTGCTGCGCGAGACCGGCATCGACCCCGATTCGCTCGGCAACGATTTCCTGACCCGCGCGCTGACGGAACGCGTGCACGCGCTGCAGGCGGACGGCGAGCGCCTGCCGTCGGCGGCGCGGCCGCCCGTCACGCAGGACGCGCTCGACGCCTATTGGCAGCAGCTCAACGCATCGGCCGACGAGCGGCGTGCGCTGATCGAGCTGTTCGTCGTGCCCGAGACCTGGTTCTTCCGCGACCGCGAGGCCTTCGCGACGCTCGCGCGGCTCGCGACGGAGCGGCTCGCCGCGCTGCCCGGCCGGGTGATCCGCGTGCTGAGCGCGCCGTGCTCGACGGGCGAGGAGCCGTATTCGGCGGCGATGGCGCTGCTCGACGCGGGGCTCGACCCGGCCAGCTTCTCGATCGACGCGATCGACCTCAGCACGCGCGCGATCGAGCACGCGCGGCTCGGCTGCTACGGGCGCAATGCGTTCCGCGGCACCGCGACGGAGTTTCGCGCGCGGCACTTCACGCCGATCCGCGACGGCTGGCTGCTCGACGAGCGCGTGCGTGCGTGCGTGCAGTTCAGTCAGGCGAACCTCGTCGAACCGGCCGTGGATACCGGCATTCGCTACGATTTCGTGTTCTGCCGCAACGTGCTGATCTACTTCGATCGCGACGCGCAGGATCGCGTGATCCGCTCGCTCGACGCGCGTCTGGCCGACGACGGCATGCTGTTCGTCGGGCCGGCCGAAACGGGCGTCGCGATGCGGCACGGGATGCGCTCGGCGCGCGTGCCGCTGGCGTTCGCGTTTCATCGCGAGCCTGCCGGTGCGGCGACCGACGTATTCGCGGCCCGGCCGGCGGCGCCGCTGTCGGCGGCAGCGCCGTATCGGCGCGCGGACCGCTTCACGGTCGCGCCGCTCGCGGCGACGCGCTCGGTGCTGGCGGTCGCGCCGCCGGCGTGGCTCGGCGACACGCGTCAGCCGTTCGCGGCGCCGCCGCCGGCCATGAGTGCGGCCGCGTTCGACGCACGGCGCGACTTGCCGGTGACGGCGGCTGAACCCGCCGCGTCGCTCGCACCGGTTGCGGAGAGCGCTGCGCCGACGCTGGAAGATGCGCAGGCGCTGGCGAATGCCGGCGCGTTCGACGAAGCCGAGCGCGTGCTCGCGCAGTTCTCGGCGCGCGTTGGGCCGCATGCCGATGCGTTCTACCTGAACGGGCTGATCGCGGATGCGCGCGGACGCGCCGCGGAAGCCGGCGACTTCTACCGGAAGGCGCTGTACCTGCGGCCCACGCACCACGAAGCGCTGACCCATCTCGCGACGCTGCTCGACGTCGGCGGCGATCGTGCGGGCGCGCAATGGCTGCTCGAGCGCGCACGGCGCTCGGCCGGCTGACAAGACGATGGGTTGGGACCGACACCGCGATGACCAGAGGACTTCATGAACCGCGCCGCCGCTGCCATTGACGAGACGACGATCGACGTCGACGATTGCTGGAACCGGATCGGCACGCGCGGCGACCGCTCGTGCGAGCGGCTGAACGACTGCCTGCGCTGCCTGAACTGCCCGGTGTACGCGTATCACGCGGCGAAGCTGCTCGAGCGCCCGCTCGACGGCGCCGAGATGGCCGACACCACGCGCCGGATGAGCGCACCCGGCGCGCCGCACGTGCACGACGCCGATGCCGATACGCACCACGCGGCGCTGGCGTTCCGCGTGGCCGACGAATGGCTCGCGTTGCCGATCGGCGTGCTGCGCGAGATCGCCGGCACGCGCCCGATTCATTCGCTGCCGCATCGCCGCCATTCGGCCGTGCGCGGCGTCGTCAACATCCGCGGCACGTTGCGCATCGCGATCTCGATTGGCGCGCTGCTCGGCCTCGATGCCGGCAAGGGCGGCAAGGGCGGCAAGGGCGGCAAGGGCGGCAACGGCGGCAACGGCGGCAACGGCGGTGCCGATGGCCGCTTCACGCGGCTGCTGGTGGCGGCGCACCAGGGCGAGCCGGTCGTGTTTCCGGTCGACGAAGTCGAGGGCGTGCTGCGCTTCGGCGCCTCCGACTGGGTGCCCGTGCCGGCGACGGTCGGGCGCGCGAGCGCCGGCCTGTCGCGCGGCGTGCTGTCGTGGCGCGGCAAGTCGGTGGGCCTGCTCGACGACGACCGCCTGTTCGACGCAGTCACACGGAGCATGCGATGAGCGGCGATGACGACCTGAGCCACCTGTCGCTGCTCGAGCTGTATCGCGAGGAGACGCGCACGCAGACCCAGGCGCTGTCCGAGCGGCTGCTCGCGCTCGAATCGGGCGAACCCGATTCCGTCGCGCTCGAGGCGTGCATGCGCGCCGCGCATTCGCTGAAGGGCGCCGCGCGCATCGTCGGCGTGCCGCTCGGCGTCGACATCGCGGGGCGGATGGAAGAGTGCTTCGTCGCCGCGCAGGCCGGCACGATCGCGCTGACGGCCACGCACGTCGACGTGCTGCTGGCGGGCGTCGATCTGCTGGTACGCGTCGGCGATCCGCAGGGGCAGCCCGTCACGCAGACGGAGATCGACGTGTTCGCGGCGGCGCTGACCGGCGCCGACGGCGCACAGACGATGCAGGCGGTGGCCGCGGTCCCGCCGCCCGTGCCGCCGTCGGCCGTGCCGTATCGGGAGCACGACGGCGCCGCGAACGAACCCGTCGGGGCCAGCGCCGCGGTGCCGCCGCTTGCCGTCTCGGGCGGCGTGCCCGATCCGGCCCAGGCCGGCCGCGTGGCCGGCGCCGGCGCGATGCGGCGCGTGCGTGCGGATACGCTGAACCGGCTGCTGAGCCTGTCCGGCGAATCGCTGGTCGAATCGCGCTGGCTCAAGCCGTTCGCCGAATCGATGCTGCGCGTGAAGCGCGCCCAGCGCGACGCGGCCCGGTCGCTCGATTTGATGTACGAACAATTCGCCGACGATCTCGACGCGGGCATGCTCGCGTCGATGAACGAAGTGCGGCACATGCTCAACGACCTGCAGCGTTCGCTCGCCGAGCGCATGGACGAATTCGACCGCTTCGAGCGGCGCAGCACGCATATCGCCGAGCAGTTGTACGACGAAGCGCTGCAGTGCCGGATGCGGCCGTTCGGCGACGCGACACGCGCGTATCCGCGTATCGTCCGCGATCTCGCGCGCTCGCTCGGCAAGCAGGTGCGTTTCTCGATCGTCGGCGAGGGCACGCAGGTCGACCGCGACATCCTCGACCTGCTCGACGCGCCGCTCGGCCACCTGCTGCGCAACGCGATCGATCACGGTGTCGATTCGCCGGACGCACGGCGTGCGCGCGGCAAGCCGGCCGAGGCGAGCGTGACGCTGGAGGCGCGCCACAGCGCCGGCTCGCTGCTGGTCAGCGTGATCGACGACGGGCCCGGCGTCGACATGGACGCGCTGCGCGCGGCCGTCGTGCGCCAGCGCCTGACCGACGACGAGACGGCCGCGCGGCTGTCCGATCCCGAGCTGCTCGAATTCCTGCTGCTGCCGGGCTTCTCGATGCGCGATGCGGTGACCGACGTGTCGGGCCGCGGCGTCGGGCTCGACGCGGTGCAGGAGATGGTGCGCGGCGTACGCGGCGCGGTGCGGATCTTCAACGAGCCGGGCGCGGGCATGCGCTTCGTGCTGCAGTTGCCGCTCACACTGTCGGTGATCCGCAGCCTGCTCGTCGAAGTGGGCGGCGAGCCGTATGCGTTTCCGCTCGCGCACGTGCGCCGCACGCTCGAACTCGCGCACTTCGACATCGACGTGCTCGAAGGGCAGCCGCATTTCCCGTTCGACGGCCGGCGCGCGGGCCTCGTCGCCGCGCACCAGCTGCTCGACGCGGGCGAGCCCGACGTCGCGCGCACGAGCACGGCGGTCGTGGTCGTCGGTGCCGAGCCCGAGCTGTACGGCGTCGCGGTCGACCGCTTCCTCGGCGAGCGGATGCTCGTCGTGCAGCCGCTCGACAGCCGCCTGCACAAGATCCAGAACATCGCGGCCGGCGCGCTGCTCGAGAACGGCGACCCGGTGCTGATCGTCGACGTCGAGGACCTGATCCGCTCCGTCGACAAGCTCGTGCGCGGCGGGCAGCTCGCGCGGCTCACACGTGATCCGCAACTCGCGCTCGCCGACCGGCGCCGCCGCGTGCTCGTCGTCGACGATTCGCTGACGGTGCGCGAGCTCGAACGCAAGCTGCTGGAAAAGCGCGGCTACGACGTGACGGTCGCGGTCGACGGGATGGAAGGCTGGAACGCGGTGCGCAGCGATGCGTTCGATCTCGTCGTCACGGACGTCGACATGCCGCGCATGGACGGCATCGAACTCGTCACGCTGATCAAGGGCGATCCGATGCTCAAGCGCTTGCCGGTGATGATCGTGTCGTACAAGGATCGCGACGAGGATCGCCGTCGCGGGCTCGACGCCGGCGCCGATTACTACCTCGCGAAGAGCAGCTTTCACGACGAAGCGCTGCTCGATGCCGTGCACGACCTGATCGGGGACGCGCGCGTATGAACATCGGCATCGTCAACGACCTGCCGCTGGCCGTGGAGGCGCTGCGCCGCGTGATCGCGCTGCGCGCGGACCATCGCGTGCTGTGGGTCGCGACCGACGGCGACGAGGCGGTGGATTTCTGCGTCGCGCATCCGCCCGACGTGGTGCTGATGGATCTCGTGATGCCGAAGGTCGACGGCGTCGCCGCGACGCGCCGGATCATGGCGCGCGCGCCGTGCGCGATCCTGATCGTGACGGCGAGCGTCAGCGCGAACACGTCGTCGGTGTACGAGGCGATGGGCGCCGGTGCGCTCGATGCGGTCGACACGCCGACGCTCGCGCTCGGGCTGTCGACGGACGCGTCGCCGCAGGCGCTGCTCGCGAAGATCGACCAGATCGGCCGGCTGCTCGAAAGCCGCACCGCGGCGCTCGTGCCGCCGGGGCCGGCGCCCGAGCGCGGCCAGCCGACGCTCGTCGCGATCGGTGCGTCGGCGGGCGGGCCGACCGCGCTGACCGCGCTGCTGCGGGCGCTGCCGGCCGACTTCCCGGCGGCCATCGTGATCATCCAGCACGTCGACCAGGCGTTCGCGCTCGGGATGGCCGAGTGGCTCGACGGCTATACGCGGCTGCCGGTGCGCGTCGCGCGGCAGGGCAGCATGCCGCAGGCAGGCGAAGTGCTGCTCGCCGCGACCAACGATCACCTGGCCCTGTCGCCGCGCGGGGTGCTCGGCTATACGCGGTATCCGGTCGAGACGCCGTACCGGCCGTCGATCGACGTGTTCTTCAACAGCGTCGCCGACGGCTGGCAGGGCGAGGCGTTCGGCGTGCTGCTGACGGGCATGGGGCGTGACGGCGCCCTCGGCCTGAAGGCGATGCGCGCGAAGGGCTGCTACACGATCGCGCAGGACGAGGCGACCAGCGCCGTCTACGGGATGCCGAAGGCGGCCGCGGCGATCGGTGCGGCGTCGGCGATCCTGCCGCTCGAGCGGATCGCGCCCCAGCTGATCTCGCGCGTCACGCGCCCGCTGCGCGACTGACGGCGTCGTGGGGGCGAGCGATGCCGTCCCGTGGCCGCATTGCGGGCGGTGAGCAGCGTCGCGTACAATGGCGGCCAGCGGAGATGGCATGCCTCCCAGCGGTCGTATTCGGCGCGTTGTTGCGCACGGTGCGGCCCTCAACCGCCGGTCAGCCCGGCTGATGATGCCTGCGTGTTCCTGGGTCGTCAGGAGGTCGCAGGCCGTCCATGCGGGTTTCTGCCGCCCAGGTTTTGATGTTCCGTCGAATCTGGAAATCATGTTTTTCACCACTTCTGCCGATCTTCTCGCGACCGTGCGCTATGTATGCCGCTGGCTCGCGCTCTCGGCCCTGCTCGGCACGCTGGCCGGCACGGCTTCCGCCCTGTTCCTGATCGCGCTCGACTGGGCGACCGGCACGCGCGTCGCGCATCCGTGGCTGCTGTGGGGGCTGCCGGCCGCCGGTTTCGCGACCGGCTGGATCTACCATCGCTTCGGCCAGTCCGTCGCGCGCGGCAACAACCTGCTGATCGACGAGATTCACGATCCGAAGGCGCTGGTGCCGAAGCGGATGGCGCCGCTCGTGCTCGTCGCGACCGTCGTCACGCACCTGTTCGGCGGCTCGGCCGGCCGCGAGGGCACGGCCGTGCAGATGGGCGGCGCGCTCGCCGATCGCGTCACGCAGGTGTTCCGTCTCGATCGCGAACATCGCCGCGTGCTGCTGATGGGCGGCATCGCGGCCGGTTTCGCATCGGTGTTCGGCACGCCGCTCGCGGGCGCCGTGTTCGGGCTCGAGGTGCTCGCGATCGGGCGCGTGCGGTACGACGCGCTGCTGACCTGCGTTGCATCGGCGATCGTCGCGGACGTCGTCTGCCGCGCGTGGGGTGTGCATCACACGGCTTATGCGATTCCGTTCGTGCCGGCCGTGTCGGCGACGGGGCTGGCCGTGACGGTCGTCGCGGGCATGGCGTTCGGCGTGGTCGGGCGCTTGTTCGCGTTTGCGACGCATGCGTTGACCGCGTGGTTCAGGCGAGCCGTCCGCTATGCGCCGCTGCAGCCGGTGCTCGGCGGCCTGCTGGTCGCCGCGGCCGCGACCGCGCTGAACGTGCCGCAGTATCTCGGCCTCGGCATCCCGACGATCGAGGCTGCGTTTCATGGCCCGCTGCCGCTCTACGATTTCGCGGGCAAGTTCGCGTTCACCGTCGTCACGCTCGCGTCGGGGTTCAAGGGCGGCGAAGTGACGCCGCTGTTCTATATCGGCGCGACGCTCGGCAACGCGCTCGGCCAGGTGCTGGCATTGCCGGTGCCCGTGCTCGCGGGGCTCGGCTTCGTCGCGGTGTTCGCCGGTGCGGCCAATACGCCGATCGCATCGACGATCATGGCGATCGAACTGTTCGGCGCGGATATCGGCGTGTATGCGATCGTCGCGTGTGTCGTCGCGTATCTGTTTTCAGGGCATGCGGGGATTTATCGCGCGCAGCGGGTGGCGGTGGGGAAGGGCGCGCAGGTGGAGGCGGAGTGATGCGGGCGCAGAAGGCAGGTTCGTCGCGGTTCCTCCGGGAATGTGACGCATGCGATGTCGGAGGGAGAGCGTGTCGTTGCTGATACATCTGATCGGGCCGGGCGGCGCCGGCAAGACCACGGTCGGGGCGATCGTCGCGGCACGCCTGAACTGGCGGTTCGTCGACGTGGATCAATGCTTCCTGGCCGCGCACGGGAACATCGCCGACTTCATCCGGGACCGCGGCTATGTCGAGTACGTTTCGCACAACATCCGGCTGTACGAGCACCTCAAGCGCGACATGTCGGCGCCCACGATCTGCGCGGTTTCGTCCGGTTTCATGCTGTATCCGGCCGATGTTGCGCCGGCCTATCCCGCGCTTCGCCATTGCATCGAGGAGGACCGGTTCACCGCGCTCCTGTTGCCTTCGTTCGATCTCGAACGCTGCGCGAAACTGATCGTGGGCCGGCAAATGTCCCGGCCGTATCTGAATGCGAATGAAGCCGACGAGATGCGCAAGATCCGCGATCGGTTCCCCGCGTTCATGCGCTTGAACTGCAGGCGGTTTGCGAGCGACGGCCCACCCGAACACGTGGCGGCCGACATCGAACGCTTTATCGTGGCGTCGATGCCATCGAGTGAAGGCCGTCCGGATCCGGTCGCGGGCGGGCGGCCAATCCCGAGGCTTCGGCGACGGACCTGAAACCCCCGCTTCGTTACTGCTTCGGCAGCCGCGCGACATGCCGCGCCAGCAGCTCCTCGATATCGATGCCTTTTTCCGCCAGCAACGCGGTGACGACGCCGTTCAGTTCGCCGAGCGTTTCCTTGACCGCTTCCCGGATCGTATCGACGACCACCTGCGTGCTGCGCTCGATCTCGATGTTGACCGTGTCGTTGACGCCCTTTGCGTCGAAGGTCGTCGCGCGGCGCGTTTCGGGAATCAGCCAGACATCGAACCAGCCTTCGTCGCGGTTGACGTCGGACACCGTCAGGCTGCAGCCATTGATCGCGATATAGCCCTTCGCGAACACGTAGCGCTTGAACGCCTCCGGCACGCCGATGCGCACCATCCGGTTGTGTTCGGACATTGCGATGTGCCGGATGGTCCCGGTGAAATCCACGTGGCCGGACAGCGGATGACCGCCGATCTCCGCGCCGTCCTTCGCGGCGCGCTCCACGTTGATCCGGGCGCCGGTCGTCAGGTCGGCCAGCGTGGTGATGCGCAGGCTCGGCAGCATCACGTCGAAGTCGATCAGCTCCGGGGAGTGGATGGTCGTCACCGTCAGGCAGACGCCGTCGACCGACACGCTGGCGCCGATCTCGATATCGTCGGTGAACCGCTCGGGGAATTCGATGCTGAAAGTTCTCAGTTCCCCGTGATCGGCGATGCGCTTGATGCTGGCAACGCCCTGGACAATTCCTGTAAACATGGTCGATCCCTAGTCGCAAATTTCCTGGTCGACATGATAAGGGATACCGGAAAAGGGCACTCCTCGGCACGCGGCGCCGGGGCGGCAGGCCTGACGCGCGGACGCAAAAAAGGCCGCGCACCTGGCACGGCCTCGATCCGGATCCGTTTACTGACGCGCGCCGGCGGCGATGACCGCACCGCCGGCGCGCATTGCGACACGCTTGCGTCACACCTCGGCCGGCTCGCCCAGCGGCCCGGCATCGTCGTCCGCCGTGCGCCGCGGCGAATCGGCGAGCCCCTTCGCGAGCTCCAGCGCCTGCCGCTCGAACAGCCGGCGATAGATGCCGCCGTCGATCCGGATCAGCGCGTCGTGGCTGCCTTCCTCGATCACCTTGCCGCGATCGAGCACCAGCAGCCGGTCGAGCGCACGCACGGTCGACAGCCGGTGCGCGACCACGAGCGTCGTGCGACCGACCATCAGCCGCTCCATCGCCTGCTGAATCAGCAGCTCGCTTTCGCTGTCGAGGCTCGACGTCGCTTCGTCGAGAATCAGGATCGGCGCATCGGCGAGGAACGCACGTGCAATCGCGACCCGCTGGCGCTCGCCGCCCGACAGCTTGATCCCGCGTTCGCCGACGAGCGTGTCATAGCCGTCCGGCAGCGCGGCGATGAAGTCGTGCGCGCTGGCGAGCCGCGCGGCGCGCTCGATGTCGGCCCGGCTCGCGTCGGGCCGCGCATACGCGATGTTCTCCGCGAGCGTGCGGTGGAACAGCACGGGCTCCTGCTGGACGATCGCGATCTGGCTGCGCAGCGAATCCTGCCTTACCTGCGCGATGTCCTGGCCGTCGATCGTGATGCGGCCGCCCGACACGTCGTACAGGCGCTGGATCAGCTTGATGAACGTCGTCTTGCCCGATCCCGAGTGGCCGACGAGGCCCACGCGCTCGCCCGGCGCGATGCGCATCGAGAAGTCGTCGTACAGCGGCACCGGATGGTTGCCGTAGCGGAACGTCACGTGCTCGAAGCGGATCTCGCCTTGCCCGATCCGGATCGCCGGCGCGTTGGGGCGATCGTCGATGCCGAGCGGCTGGCGTTCGAGCGCGACGAGTTCCTCCATGTCGTTCACCGAGCGCTGCAGGTTGCGGATGTGCATGCCGACGTCGCGCAGGTAGCCCTGCAGCATGAAGAACATCGTCAGCGCGAACGCGATGTCGCCGACGCTCGCCTCGTCGTTCACCCACAGCCGCAGCGCGACGCCGATCATCGCGGCCTGCATCGCAACGAGCATGGCGCCCTGCAACCCGCCGTTCAACGTGCCGCGCACCCACGTGCGGCGCGTGCGTTGCCGCCACTTGCCGATCACGCGTGCGAGCCGCGCTTCCTCGCGCGTTTCCGCGCCGAACGCCTTCACGACGGCGTTGCAGCTCACGGCATCGGCGAGCGCGCCGCCCATGCGCGTGTCCCACAGGTTGCCGAGCCGCGCGGCCGGCGCGACGATGCCGAGCGACACCGCCACCGTCACCGTGATGTACAGCAGCGAACCCGCGCCGACGACGAGCCCCATCACGGGCCAGTGCGTGCCGAGCAGCACGGTGGCGCCGACGAGCATCGTGACCGACGGCAGCAGCGCGATCAGCACGGTGTCGTTCAGCAGGTCGAGCGCCCAGATCCCGCGCGTGATCTTGCGCACGGTCGAGCCCGCGAAGCTGTTCGCATGCCAGTCGGTCGAGAAGCGCTGCACGCGGTGGAACGACGCGGCCGCGATCTCGCTCATCATCTTCAAGGTGAGCGTGATGATGTTCAGGTAGACGCCTTGGCGCAGCACCGTCGCGCCGAGCCCGAGCGCGGCGAGCGTGCCGAACGCGACGAGAGCCGCATGCCACGCGGCGGCGCGGTCGGTCAGGCCGGTCGACAGCGCGTCGACGAGGCGGCCGGCGAACAGTGGCGTGAGCACGTCGGCGAGCGCGGCGAGCAGCGCAAGGCTCGCGACCGTGGCGGTGCGCGCGGGCTGCTTGCGCCAGTAACGGAAGGTGAAGCCGAAGACGGCCTGGAATGCCTGGCCGCCCAGATGGGAGGTTTTTCTGGTCATTTATCGTTGCCCGGCGCATCGCGCGACGGGACTTTCCGGTTCGGAGAACATCGAAAACGCAACAGCCGGCCCGCGCGAAACTCGCGGGCGGAAACGAAACGGGCTGTCGGGAAACGGCGCGGCTGACGGGTCAGCGAAAAACTCGGGAGCCGGCGCGGACGGCGGGCTGGATCAGCTACGCCGTGGGACCACGTTCGGGAAGGTTGCTGGCATTCGGAACATCTGCACCTCCCCTGAAGTGAACGGTTGAAAGGACGCCGAAAAGACGTGAAAAGATTCTATCAGCAGTGTCGGGCACGCCGCAACGTCTGACGAATGCGGCGTTGCAGCGTCGATACGGTTAGTATTCGGGTTTTTGGCCCTTCTTTTGCGGGCCAGCCACAATGCGGCAGCGCAAGGGCCGGCACGCGCATCGATTACACTTCGGCGTTTGCGGCGCATGGCGCCGCGGCCCTCGCAGATTCACCACGATACATTCCTGAGGAAACGATGAGCGACGTTCAGCAAGGCATCCTGACCCCGATCGATACGGCGGCCCGATACCTCACTTTCACGATTTCGAATGACGGCAGTGTGGCAGCGGCGCTGGCCGCGCTGCGCGAGATCGTCGACGGACGCGACACGGTGGTCGGGTTCGGGCATGCGCTGGCGGCGTACCTCGGGCACCCGGTGCCGGGCCTGACCGATTACCCGGCGTTCGCTGTGAAGGACCGCACGCTGCCGGCGACGCCGGCCGACGTGTGGGTCTGGCTGCGCGGCGACGACCGCGGCGAGATCGTGCTGCGCGCGCGGGCGATCGAACGCGCGCTGGCGCCGGCGTTTGCGTTGCAGGATGCGGTGGACGGTTTCCGCTATTCGAACGATCGCGACCTGTCCGGCTACGAGGACGGCACGGAGAACCCGGAAGGCGACGAAGCGGTGGCCGCGGCGATCGTGACGGGGCAGGGTGCGGGGCTCGACGGGGCGAGCTTCGTCGCGGTCCAGCAATGGCTGCACGACTTCGACCAGATGGAGCGCATTCCGTCGGGCGACATGGACAACATCATCGGGCGCCGCCGCTCGGACAACGAAGAACTCGACGACGCACCCGAGTTCGCGCACGTGAAGCGCACCGCGCAGGAAAGCTTCGAGCCCGAGGCGTTCATGCTGCGCCGCTCGTCGCCGTGGTCGGACGCGCGTCGCGCGGGCCTCTATTTCGTCGCGTTCGGCTGCTCGTTCCGCGCGTTCGACGTGCAGATGCGCCGGATGAGCGGCGCGGAAGACGGGATCGTCGACGGCCTGTTCCGCTTCACGCGGCCGCTGACGGGCGCGTATTTCTGGTGCCCGCCGCTGAAGGACGGCAAGCTCGACCTGTCCGCGCTCGGGCTGTAAGCGCCTGACGGGTTCGACGAAACGGGGGGCCGCGCATCGTGCGCGGCCCCCCGTTTCTTTTTGCGCGGCGATCGTGTGCCGTGTGCTTTCTGTGCGTGACGTGTCAGTTCAACGTCGTGTCGATCCGCGTGCCGCGCTTGATGAACTGCGTGACCGGCGTTTTCTCGCAGATTTCGGCGAGGCGCTGGCGTTGCGCATCGTCGAGCGGGCCGTCGAGCGTCACGACGCGGCGCACGTATTGCGTGCCGTCGCGATCGGCATGCAGCTCGGTGCGCACGTCGATGCGCGTGGCCGGCCACGTCTTGCGCTGCATGTACATGCGCAGCGTCGCGGCCGTGCATTGCGCGAGGCCGGCCAGCACGAACTCGTACGGCGCCGGCCCGCGATCCTGGCCGCCTTCGCGGGGCGCTTCGTCGCCGGTCAACGCGTGCGTGCCGGCCTGCAGCTGGACGACGTAGTCGGGCGCATCGGCGTCGAGGACGGCGGCGGCATGGATGAGCGACATGGCAAGTCTCCGGTCAGCGGAAAGTGGGAATAGGGAAGAGGGTGACGCGCAGCCGTCAGCATACCGCCCCGATCGGGGCGGCGTGCGCCGCGCGGCTATGCGTCGGTGACGCTGGCGCTGCTGCGCACGAGCGCGGCGATACGTTCGCGCACCCACTGGTGCGCGCGATCGGCGTCGCGCGATTCGTGCCAGTACGCGAGGAGCGGGAACGGCTTGAGCCGCAACGGCAGCGGCCGCACGACGATCGGCAGCAGCGCGGCCATCCGCAACGCATAGGTGTGCGGCAGCGTGACCAGCAGGTTGCCGGTCGCGGCGATCTGGCACGCGGCGAAATAGTGCTGGCAGGTGAGCCGGATGTCGCGGAAGCGGCCGTCGTTGCCGAGCAGCACGTCGAGCGATTGCGGCTCGCCGAGCGACGACACCGCGACGTGCTGCGCCGCGAAATAGTCGCCGCGCCGCAGCGGTTCGTGCGCAAGCGGATGATCGCCGCGCAGCGCGACGACGAGCGAATCGTCGAGCAGGTGTTCGGTGGCGATGCGCGGGCCGGTCGGCACGCGGCGATCGACGGCGAGATCGAGATTGCCCGATGCGAGTTCGCGCTCGATGTCGGCCACCGCGATGCGGCGGCTCACGAGCCGCAGGCCGGGCGCTTCGTCGGCGAACGCGGCGACGATCCGCGGCAGCGCGATCGATTCGAGCACGTCGCGAATGCCGACCGCGATGCTCAGGTCGAGCGTCGCGGGATCGAATGCCGACGGTGCGCGCGCGGTGCCTTGCAGGCCCTTCAGGTGCAGCTGCACGTCCGCGATGATCGTACGCGTGCGTTCGGTTGCGACGACGCGGTTGCCCTGCCGCACGAACAGCGGATCGTCGAAATGCGCGCGCAGCCGGTTGAGCGCATGCGTGACAGCCGGCTGCGTGAGGTGCAGCGCGCGGGCGGCCGCGCCGATGCCGCCATGGACGTAGACGGCGTCGAGCACGCGAAACAGGTTCAGGTCGAGACGGTGATCGGCGGGCACGGGGCGCGGGGGGGCGTGGTGAAGGGTGGACCGATTCTAAAGGATGCGCAGGCATTGGATAGGCGGGCTTTCCTCCGTGGCGATCGATGGCACGGGATAAGAATCAATATCGTTTGAGCCGATATTCGGTTGTGCATTTATCCGGATATCCGACGCAATAAGTCGTAATGAAATGCGCGGATTGCGACATACACAATCGCAATAATGGGCGATATCGGCCCGGGTAATTCCACATCGGGCCGCCAGCAAACCGCGACAGCCTGTAGTAATCCGCCATCATGCTGTCCACGTCGGCCATTTCGCGCCAAAGGCGCGACCCGTTCGGCTAAGATGCCGTCGCTTCATATTTCGGGATAGCCGTCCTGTCGCACGCATTCAAACCAAATATAAGCCTGACAGTTCGACGGTATTAGAAGAAGTCGAACAAGTCGGGGGCTTGGCCAGTGAATGCAGCAGATCAGAGATGGGTCGTTATCTATTTGAGTACGGGATTTTCGTTGGCCCAGGCCGCGCGTCTTGGCGAGGCTTTCAACCTGGCGAATCGCCTGCACCCACACAGTGCTGACTACCAGTTGAAGTACGTATCCGAAAGCGGGGGGCTGTTGCAGTCGTCCTCCGGCGTGAGCATCGCGACCGATCCGCTCGGTGACGAGCACGGCCGCCGCGCGCTCGCGTTCTTTCATCTTCACGGTGACCGCGCGACCGTCAACTGGGACGACGCATTGCAGCGTCGCCTCTCCGACATTCGCCGTCATGCGCGCTGGATCGTCGACGGGATGGACCTGCCCACGCTCGCGGCCATGCAGCGTCCGTCGGCGGCGATCGAAGGGCGGCCCGGCCGGGGCGGGCGACGGGTCGCCACGACGGTCGAGCTGCAGGCCGGCGAAACCGACGTGTTCGCCGCCGTGCTCGACATGTTCCGCGCCGAGCTCGGCGACATCGCCGCGCAGGAGATCGCCAGCAACCTGCTGCGGCCGGTCGAGCAGCGCTATACGCAGTCGATGTGGGCCTTTCGCGAGCTGAGCGCGAGCCCGTCGATCCGGATGTCGGCGCAGCGGCTGCGCGCGCAGAGCGTGAACCGCATCTCGATCGCGAGCGCGGCCCAGGCCGCCGCGATGAGCGAGCGCAACTTCCTGCGGCGCTTCAAGAAGGAAATCGGCGTGACACCGACCGAGTTCGTCCAGCACGTGCGGCTCGAGCGCGCCTGCCACATGCTGGTCCACACGACGCTGCCGGCGGATAAAGTCGCGCGCCGCACCGGGTTCGGCAGCGGCGAGCGGCTCGCGAAGCTGTTTCGCCAGCGCATGCTGATGTCGCCGACCGAATTCCGCGTCACCGAGCGCGAAAGGATCCTCACCCGTGGCGTGAGGCCGGCCGAGGCGGGCGAGGGGGCCGGCGACGGCACCGAGGGGCATCGCGCCGCGTGAGAGGCCACGCGCGAGAAAATCGGGCGGATACCCGTAGAATCGTCCTGTCCCGATCTCGAGCCCCGGTTTCCATGTCCTTCCTCCCCACCACCGCCACCGCCCCTTTTTGCCCGTCGGAAGTAAAGGGCAGCATCACGATCGATGCCGGCGCGCCGCGCTGGCAGAAGCTCAAGCGCTTCTTCGGCCCCGGCCTGCTGGTCGCGATCGGCTACATGGATCCCGGCAACTGGGCGACCGACATCCAGGCTGGCTCGCAGTTCGGCTATTCGCTGCTGTGGGTCGTCGCGTTCTCGAGCCTCGCGGCGATCTTCCTGCAGATGCTCGCGGCGCGGCTCGGCCTCGTCGCCGGCCGGGATCTCGCGCAGGCCAGCTACGACCGCTACGGCCGGTTCGGCCGCATCGTGCAGTGGGTGACCGCCGAAGTGTCGATCATCGCGTGCGACATCGCGGAAGTCCTCGGCTGCGCGCTCGCGTTCAAGCTGCTGCTCGGCGTGCCGCTCGCGTGGGGGATCGTGCTGACCGCGCTCGACACGGTGATCGTGCTCGGCCTGCAGGGCAAGGGGTTCCGGCAGATCGAGGCGATCGTGCTCGCGCTGATTGCGACGATGGCGTTCTGCTTCGTCGCGCAGGTCGCGATCACGCCGCCCGACTGGCACGCGGTGGTCGGCGGGCTGGTGCCGGGCGATCCGGGCCACGACCGCAAGGACGCGATCGTGCTCGCGCTCGGCATCGTCGGCGCGACGATCATGCCGCACAACCTGTACCTGCATTCGTCGGTCGTGCAGACGCGGCACGTGGTCGGCGGCACGCGCGGGATGATCCGCGACACGCTCGCGCTGGTGCGCATCGATACCTGCGTGTCGCTGTTCGTCGCGATGCTTGTCAACGCGGCGATCCTGGTCGTCGCGGGCGCGGCCTTCCATGCGACGGGCCTGCACAACGTGACCGACATCGAGCAGGCCTACAAGCTGATTACGCCGATCGCGGGCGGCGCGGCCGCGCTGTTGTTCGGCATCGCGCTGCTCGCGTCGGGGCAGAGCTCGACGCTGACCGGCACGATCGCCGGCCAGGTGATCATGGACGGCTTCCTGCGCACGAAGATCCCGTGCTACCAGCGCCGGCTGATCACGCGCGGGCTCGCACTCGTGCCGGCGCTGATCGGCGTGCTGTGGCTTGGCGACAGCTCGGTGGGGCAGCTGCTGGTGTGGAGCCAGGTGCTGCTGAGCCTGCAGCTGCCGTTCGCGATGTGGCCGCTGATCCGCTCGGTCAGCGATCGCAACACGATGGGCGAGCACACGATCGGGCGCGGGATGCAGATTGCCGCGTGGGCGTTGTTCGCCGTCATCACCGGCACGAACCTGCTGCTGATTACCGGTGTCGCGGGCTGATACAGCCTGTCACAGGCTGACACAGCCGCGCGGCGCGCATGCGGTAAACTGCGGCCTTTCGATCGTCGTCCGAAGTCCGTTATGTGGAGTGAAATCAGCAACATCGGCGATGCCGCGCTGACCTTGCCGATCGCGCTGACATGCGCGGCGTGGCTCGCGCTGACCGACTGGCGCCTCGCCGTCCGCTGGGGCGTGCTGCTCGCCGCAGGCATGGGCCTCGTCGGCGCCACCAAGATCCTGTATGCCGGGTGCGGCATCGAGCTGCCGCAATTCGATTTCCGCGTGATCAGCGGCCATACGATGCTGTCGACGTCCGTATGGACCGTCGCGCTGTCGATGCTGTGGCAGGCGTTCCGGCCGGGCAAGGCGCCCGGCATCGCGGCCGGGCTGGCCGTCGGCGCGGTCACGGCCGTCGCGCGCGTGTTCGATCATTCGCACACCGTTCCGGAAGTGATCGTCGGCTGGATGCTCGGCGCGCTGGTCGCGCTGGTGTTCCTGCGCGGCTACGACAGCGCGCGGCAGCGTGCATTCTCGCCGCGCGTCGCGGCCGTCTGCCTGCTGCTCGTGTCGGGCATCGCGTACGGGCACCGTGCGCCGTTCCAGCAGATGATCGACACCCATTCGCCGCAACTCTGCGCGTTCGTGCACGCGCCGTCGGGCGACGGATTCTGACGGTAGCCGGTCGCGGCGCCCCGGCGCCGCTTTCTTGCCGCCGGCATTCGCCCGGCGGTTGCACGATTCCACACCGTTCCTCTTCCCGACTGCTTTCGCGTCTGCGCGGAACGCCGCGCTTCGTCATTCCCTGAATCAACGACCCGGCCGGTCTGCATGATCCGCGGGTGCAGCCGGCCCGTACCTGCGCGCCGACACGCGAAGGTCATGAGCAGCACCTATGACCGGGCATAACGATTATTCATTTCATCGATTGGCGGCATTCGCGTACGCTGGCTGTCGTTCAACCGGGGCAGGCTGCCCGGCGCGTCCGGCACGCGTCAGGTTCATCTCGATATACTCGCGGAAACCGTGCGGCGCGTCGTCATGTCGGCGTACCGGCCACCGGTGCACGTCGACCGGCAGCGGCCCTGAAGGCGCGGAAAGCACGGGACACCCCGTCGCGTCAGCGTTCCGCGACGACGATTCAAGACAGGAGCAGGCCACATGACAATCGTTTCTCCGCGCCTTGCCGGCAAGTGCGCATACATCACGGGCGCCGCGGGCGGCCTCGGCCGCGCGATCGCGCGCCGGATGGTCGAGCAGGGCGCACGCGTGTTCGTGACCGACATCGCCGACGCGGCGGTGCTCGACGCGTTCGCGCAGGAGCTCAACGCGGGCCACGCGACGCCGGTCGCGTTCGCCGCGACGCAGGACGTGCGCGACGAAGCGCGCTGGCAGGCGCTGCTCGCGCAGGCGGTCGATGCGATGGGCGGGCTGTCGGTGCTCGTCAACAACGCGGGCGTCGGTTCGATCGGCTCGCCCGCGCAGATCGAGCTGGACGAATGGCGGCGCGTGATGGCAATCAACGTCGAGAGCATCGTGCTCGGCTGCAAGCATGCGCTGTCGTATCTGGCCGAAAGCCATCCCGCATCGATCATCAACATCTCGTCGGTCGCCGCGTTCAAGGTCGAGCCGGATTTCACCGCGTACAACGCGTCGAAGGCGGCGGTCGCGTCGCTGACGAAGTCGGTCGCGATCGACTGCGCGCGCCGCGAGATCGACGTGCGCTGCAACTCGATTCACCCGGCGTTCATCCGCACGGGGATCGTCGAGCCGCTGTTCCAGTCGCTCGGCGAACGCGACGCGACGCGCAAGCTCGCGCGCGGCATTCCGCTGCGCCGGCTCGGCGAGCCGGACGACGTCGCGCATGCGGCCGTGTATCTCGCGTCCGACGAGAGCCGCTTCGTGACGGCCGCCGAACTCGTGATCGACGGCGGCATGTGCGCGGTCTGACGCGCATCCCGAACAACTACGACCGGAGGAGAACATCGTGTCCACACCCGTGAACCGCCAACTGCTGCTGAAGACGCGCCCGGAAGGGCGGGTCGGCCGCGAACACTTTTCGCTCGTCGAGACACCGGTGCCGGCGCTTGCCGACGGTGAGGTGCTCGTGCGCGTGCTGTACCTGTCGATGGACCCGACCAACCGCGTGTGGATGAGCGACGTCCCGCAGTACCTGCCGCCCGTCGCGATCGGCGAGGTGATGCGCGCGCTCGGCATCGGGCGCGTGGTGGCGTCGCGTCATGCGGGGTTCGCGGAAGGCGATCTCGTGCAGGGGCTCGTCGGCTGGCAGGACTACGCGGTCGTGCCGGCCGACCAGGCCGCGCAGCTCGTGAAGCTGCCCGCGGAGTCGGGCCTGCCGCTGCCGACGCTGCTCGGCGCGTGCGGAATGAGCGGGCTGACCGCGTACTACGGGCTGACGGACATCGCGCCGGTGCAGCCGGGCGAGACGCTCGTGGTATCGGCGGCGGCCGGCTCGGTCGGCTCGATCGCGGGGCAGATCGGCAAGATCCACGGCGCACGCGTGGTCGGCATCGCGGGCGGCGCGGACAAGTGCCGCTACCTGACCGAGACGCTCGGTTTCGACGCGGCCGTCGACTACAAGGCCGACGATTTCCGTCAGCAACTGAAGGCGGCGACGCCGGACGGCGTGCACGTGAACTTCGAAAATGTCGGCGGCGAGGTGATGCGCGCGGTGCTGTCGCGGATGGTGATCGGCGGGCGCGTCGCGCTGTGCGGCGTGATCTCGAACTACAACAGCGGGCGCGCGGCGGACGACGTCGGCGTGCTGATCTCGAAGCGGCTGACGATGCGCGGCTTCCTGATCCTCGACTATCGCAAGAGCCGTGAAGCCGTGCAGACGCTCGCGGGCTGGTTGCGCGACGGCCGGCTCAAGGCCGAGGAGACGGTTGCGGACGGTCTCGAAAACGCGCCCGACGTGCTGAATCGCTTGTTCGACGGCGACCATCGCGGCAAGCTCGTGCTGCGCGTCGATCCCAGCGCGTGACCGGCCCGCGGCGCAGCGTGCGACGCCGTTCATACGCTGTTGCGAGCGGGTGTCGAACGCGGTGCGTTCGAACGACCGGGCTTTAGTTTCGGACTAGTCCCATATCTTGTCCGGACGTCTCTCCCTAAAGTGATTGCCAGCAGACAGGCGGCGTGACCGACGCGTCACGCCGCCTTTTTTTCTGGTCACGGCAGAGGAGAGGGAACATGCGAAACGACGCGAAGCGGGCGGCATCGGTGGCGATGCGCAATCGAACGGTGCGGTGGGCCGGTGCCGTGCGGAAGACCGCGATCGGGCTGGGCGTGGCGTTCGCGATGTCGAATGCGGTGGCGGCCGGGCATGTCGCGTCGGACGGCATCGTGCGGTTCGCGGGTGCGCTCGTCGATCTCTACGACGTGACGCTCGACGCGCGCTCGGGCGTGGTGGTCGAAGGACGAGCGGTGGCGAACGGCGGGACGGCGGCAACGCTGCGGTTCGATGCCCATGGCCGGCGTTTGCCGGGCGCCCATGTGGCGCTGGTCGGGCCCGACGGTGCGCCGTTCTCGCCCGATGTCGCTTCGCGTGTGCGTGCAACGTGGCGCGATGCGCACGACGATCGAAGCGTGCCGCTGGTATCGGGCCGCACGTATCGCGTGGGCCCGTATGGCGGCGTGATGACGCTGGCGGCGGATGAAGAAACGGGCGCCGAGGCGCCCGTCGTGATCCGCATTCGCCATCCGTGACGGCGCGTGCTGGCAGGTGCGTGGCACGCGGCCACACGATGCGTCATTCGCCTTGTTCGGAGCGCGCGTAGATGTCCCAGCTCGCCATGAACAGCGCGGCGACGAGCGGCCCGATCACGAAGCCGTTGATGCCGAACAGCGCCATCCCGCCGAGCGTCGAAATCAGCACGACCCAGTCGGGCATCTTCGTGTCCTTGCCGACGAGGATCGGGCGCAGCAGGTTGTCGACGAGGCCGATCACGCCCACGCAGAATGCGACGAGGATCACGCACTTCCAGACCGCGCCGATCATCAGGAAGTAGAGCGCGGCCGGCACCCATACGAGGCTCGCGCCGATCGCGGGCAGCAGCGACAGGAACGCCATCAGCGCGCCCCACAGCACCACGCCCTCGATCCCGAGGATCCAGAAGATCAGCCCGCCGAGCGCGCCCTGCACGAGCGCGACCGCGATGTTGCCCTTCACCGTTGCGCGCACGACGGTCGTGAACTTCGCGAGCAGCAGGTTCTTGTGCTCCTCGTCGAGCGGCAGCGCGCGGCGCACGCGGCGGCCGATCTCGCCGCCGTCGCGCAGCAGGAAGAACACCATGTACAGCATCACGCCGAAGCTCACGACGAACTGGAACGTGTTCTGGCCGATGCTGAGCGCCTGGGTGGCCGCGAACTGGCTGATTTGCGCGGCGCCGTCGGTCAGCTTCTTCTGGATGCCCGGGATGTTGGTCAGCCCGTATTTCTGCAGCAGGTTCTGGATCGACCTCGGCAGCGCGTGAATGATGTCGTGGAAATACTGCGAATAGTTCGGCTGGGCGTCCTTGAGCTCCTGGTACACGTACGCGATTTCCTGCACGAGCGTGGCCGTGACGAACACGAGCGGCAGGATCACGATCAGGACGATCAGCGACAGCGTCACGAGTGCGGCGAGGTTGCGCCGCTTGCCGAAGCGCGCGGCGAGCCAGCGCTGCACGGGCTGGAACAGGATCGCGAGAATGGTGCCCCAGAACACGGCTCCGGAAAACGGCGCGAGGATCCAGCAGAGTCCGACGGTGACCGCGGCGAGCAGGAAATAGAAGAATTTTTGGTGGTCGTGTCCGCTTTCCATGGATGACGTTCGCGCAGATTGATGCGTGGTTTGATTGAATCTCGTTGCCCCGCGCGCGATCGGTTCTCGATCGTCACGGGTTCGCGGCGAAATGCGACGCAGGGCGGCCCGAAGCGGAGTATGCCCGCAAAGGCGCCGCCATCATAGCCGCTGCGCGCGGCACATGCGAAAACGCCGCGGCCGGGGCCGCGGCGCTGCCGGGAAGCAAACGCGGCGCGACGCCGCGTGCCGCATCGTCAGATGTTGAGCTTCGTGACCTTGGTGCCGTTCACCGACAGGTCGCCCATCAGGCCCGCGTTGGTCAGGACCAGCACCTCGACCGGGGCGGTGGCGGTGTTGGAGTCGACCGCGCCGTTCGCGCCGACCTTCACGACCGCGACCGAGGCGTCGGCGCCCGCGGACCAGCCTTCGGACTTGCGGAACGAGTCGAGCGCATCCTGCGTCATGAACAGGAACACGATCGCCTTCGACTGTGCGCCGGCCTGCAGGCCGACCGACAGCGACGACGTGTTGTAGTAGCCGACCGTGCTGCCGCCGACGCGCAGCGCGCCGTTGCCGGACTGGCCGCCGACGATGAAGCCGGCTTGCAGCACGTTCGGGAACACGAGCACGCCGCGCGATTTCGCGACGAGTTCACGCGAACCCGGCACCGTCGAATAGAGGCGCGACAGCGTCGCGTTGACGCTAGCGTCGATCGACTGGCGCTTCGACGCACTGGCCGCGGCGCCTTCCGGTTTGTCCGGGGTGGTCGTGCAACCGGCGAGCGCGAGGCTGCCGAGCAGGACGGCGGCGGCGGCTTTCATGGCAAAGGTCTTCTGCATGGCGTTTCTCCTTCGTTTGTCTGATTGAGGACGGACGGGGCGGGCGCGCGGCGGCCGGCTCCGGTCAACGGCGGGCAAGGAGCAGGCCCGCAACGAACGCGAGGCCGGCGACGACGCCGGCGGTTTGCCACGGGTTGTCTTGCACGACCTGCGACACGCGTTCGGCCGATTCGCGCAGCCGGGCGGCCGCGCTGCCCGATGCATGGTCGAGCGCGCTGCGCGCTTCATCGAGCCTGGATTGCACGCGCTTGCGCAGCGCGGCGATATCGCCGTCGCCATCGTTTTTCAGCAGATCTTCCAGTTCGTCGACCAGCCCGCGCAGATCGTCGGTGACGTCGGCATGCAGGTCGCGGGCGGCCGAGCGCGTCGTGCGCCCCACGCGCCGGCCCGTGCGACGAATGTCGGACAGGCCGCGGTCCAGCTTGTGTTCGATCGAGTCGGTGAGCGCCATGGTGTTTATCCTCCTTCGATTCAAGGCAAATTTGAAGATACGGCGAATCCCAGCAACCTGTGTGATTCACTTGGCCCGATTTTGTTTCGAGACAAATTTTCAATTCGTCGGCAGGATTTCCGCACAGCCCCGCCGCACGGGGCGGCGCGGCGATTGAAAAAATTCGCATTCCGGGCGAAGCGGCGTACCGGGCTGCGGTACGCGGTGAAAGTGCGGTAAATATCGCGTCGCCAGCGCCATCAGGTAAATAGTGCCGTTGCAGGCATTGTGCTGATGCAAATGCACTAATCGACGCTTAGTCGACGAGCACGGTTCGTGCCCGGGGGTGCCGACGTGCCGCCATCGCCAAGCGCGACGTCGATCACGACGGGATCGTGATCCGATGACCGGTACGCGTCGGGTGCGTAATAAATCGACCGTTGCGCGGACGTTTTGTAATCAGGCACGGGTTGCAGGGCGACCGGTTCGTCGGCGTTGATGTGCCAGACGTGTACGGCCCTCACACGCGCGGCGAGCGCCGGCGTGGCCAGCGCGTGGTCGAGGCTGCCCGCTTCGCCGCGAAATACGTAGCTGTACGCAGCATCGCCGACGAAGCGGGGCACCAGGTTCTCGTAGCCGCGCGACTCGAGCGCGCGCACCGGGTCTTCCTTCGCGTAGCTGTTCAGGTCGCCGATCAGCAGTACGCCATCGGCCGGGGTGCCGGTCGGCGACGCGGCGAGCCAGTCGGCGACGCGCGCGGCGGCTCGCGTGCGCGCCGCATTCCAGCAGCCCTGGCCGTCCGACTGGTCGCGATCGGCGCCGGTCGCGTTCGGGCAGTTCTTCGATTTCAGGTGATTGACAGCGACCGTGAAGGCGCGCGTGCCGCCGATGCGCCGGAATGTCTGCGCGAGCGGCGGGCGATGCCGGCCGCCGAGTGCGACGGTCATGGCGCGCCCGGCCGGCTCGACGGTGCGGCTGTCGTACAGCAGCGCGACTGCGATCGCATCGCGGCCGAGGCGCGCGGTGCCGGGCTCGACGGCGCGCCAGCCGTCGCCAAGTTGCGCGGCGAGACGGCGTACGGCGCTTGTTTCACCGTGGCCGTTGTTCGCGATTTCCATCAGCCCGATCACGTCGGCATTCAGCGCGCGCAACGCCGCGACGATCTTCGCCTCCTGCCGCGCGAACGCGGCGGGCGTTTTCGCGCCGCGGTTGGCCGGGGCATCGAATCCGCCGCCACGCCCGTCGCCGTTGAAATAATTGAATACGTTGAACGACACGATGCGCAGGTCGGCATCCGGGTGCCGGGCCGGCGCCTCGGTGCGCGGGTTCGCGGCGGCATCGAACACCGGCGCCGCACCGGCCACCGGTTGCAGCCGCCATGCGCCGTAGCGCAGTTCGAGCACGCCTTCGACGCCGCGTACCGTGTAGCCCGCGCGCAGCGTGTTGGCGGCACTCAGCGCGGGCGGCGGATAGCGCACGGTCGCGGGATCGCGGCGGGTCGAGCCGTCGTCGAGCACGATACGGTTGCGTGCGTTGGCGGTCGCGATCGCGGCGGCCTCGGCCGGCGGTGCGACGTGGGTCGGGATGCGCAGCCGGCCGTTGCTGAGGACGACGCTGCCGTAGCGGCCGAGTTCGTGGGTATCGCTGACCGTCAGTGTCTGTGGCAGGCGCACCCGCATGCCTTCAAGCGCGGCCAGCACCGCCTGGGTGGCGACCGGCAGCGTGAGCGTGGCAGGCGTGACCTTTTGCCCGCGGGCGCAGACGGTTACGCCGCCCGACAGCGTGAATTGCGTCCGGCCGTAGCGCTCGTCGACGCGGCCCGTGAGATGCACGAGATCGCCGGCCTTCGCGCGTGCGTTCGGCGCGTACACGAACACGCCTTCCGGGACGCCCGGCCGGTGCCGTCGCTGCGCGTCGGCTTGCTGGACGAAGAAGCCGCCGAGGCCGTCGGCGCCGCCGAACGCCGCGGTGACGACCGCTTCGATCGAGGTCGTTTGCCCGGCCAGCGGCGACGGGCCGCCGGCGCCGCGAAAGTCGGCAATCGGCGTGGTTGCGCCGCCGCAGCCGGCACTCACCGGCGGCGCGGCCATGGCCGGCCGGGCACAGAGGGCGGCGAGCGCGGCGAGGGCGATGAACGGTGCAACGGCAAGCGGCACAAGCAGGCGTGACATGGGGCGGTCCACAGGAAGAAAATCCGACGGTTCGGGAAGGCATCTTGACGGCAAAATGTCAGGAAGCGGCCGAATTGGCCGTCCGGCCAGTTGCCGATCGGCCGACGATGCAAGCCGCACGGCGGCTGCTACGCTTTTGCATCGGCCGGCGCATCCCGATCGCGCAGCGAACGCCGCCACGCCCCGTTCCCACAGGAGAAATCCATGTCTTACATGCTGTTGATTGTCGAGCCGACCGAGCAGCGCGCCGAACGCACACTGGACGAAGGTCAGGCGCTGTACGCGCGGATGGTCGATTTCGCCGAGACGCTGAAGGCGCGCGGCGTGCTGCGCGGCGTCGAGTCGCTGGAGCGCTCCGAGCGCGGGACGCGCGTGCAGGTGCGCGACGGCGAGACGCGCCTGCTCGACGGCCCGTTCGCGGAGGCGAAGGAGATGGTCGGCGGCTTCTTCATCGTCGACGTCGACACGCGCGAGGAAGCGATCGAGATCGCGCGCCAGTGCCCGGCCGCGCAATGGTGCACGGTCGAGGTGCGGGCGGTCGGCCCGTGCTTCCTGTGAAGGTCGAGACTCGGTATTTACCCTGATATGTCGCGGAATATGTCGATCCGGCGGTCGTCCGGCCGTCGTCCGGATAAGGCGCCGATGAATGGGCGCTGCCTTCCACCGACGACAAGGAGTGAACGATGCGATTCATGATCATGATCCGGGCGAACGCCGTCAGCGAGTCCGACGCGTTGCCGGACAACCGGCTGGTCGAAGCCATGACCGTCTATCACGAGGAACTGGCCAAGGCCGGCGTGCTGCTCGACGCGAACGGGCTGCGGCCGAGCGCGAGCGGCTGGCGCGTGCGCTACGCGGGCGGCAAGGGCACCGTGGTCGACGGCCCGTTCGCCGAAACGAAGGAACTGATTGCCGGCTATACGCTGATCCAGGTGCGTTCGCGCGACGAAGCACTCGAATGGACGCGCCGGTTTCCCGCGCCATTCGGCGCCGAGATGGATTGCGAGATCGAGGTGCGGCCGCTGTTCGAGCTCGACGACCTCACGCCGAGCGACGCGGTCGAGCGGTTCCGCGAACTCCACGTCGGCCGTACCGGCGCCTGATTGATTGCCCACCTGAATCCAACCTCACCGGGAGTATCCGACATGCACAAGATGGTCTTCATCAACCTGCCCGTGGCCGACCTGCCGCGCTCGAAGGCGTTCTACCAGGCGCTTGGCTTCGAGGTCGTGCCGGCCTATACCAACGACCAGGCCGCCTGCATCAAGATCAGCGACACGATCTTCGCGATGCTGCTCGTGCGGCCGTTCTTCCAGACGTTCACCGGCAAAACCATCATCGATCCGGCAACGCAGGTGCAGGTCCTGTCGTGCCTGTCATGCGACAGCCGCGCCGAGGTCGACGCGATCGTCGCGAAGGCGCTGGCGGCCGGCGGGTCCGCGCCGCAGGCGCCGCGCGAGTACCCGAACATGTACGGCCACGGGTTCGACGATCCGGACGGCCATGCATGGGAGCTGATGGCCATGCCGCTGGACGCGTCCGCCGAGGGGCAGGCGTCGTGACGCGTGAGGCGACTCACCGTGCGATCGAAGCGGTCTGGCGGATCGAGGCGCCCAAGATCATCGCGCGCGCCGCGCGCGTGGTGCGCGACGTCGGCGTGGCCGAGGAACTGGCGCAGGACACGCTCGTCGCGGCGCTCGAGCACTGGCCCGTCGACGGCGTGCCCGACAACCCGGCCGCATGGCTGATGACGGCCGTGAAGCGTCGCGCACTCGATCGTGTCCGGCAGGAGTCGCTCCACGCGGCGAAGCGCGACCAGCTCGGCCACGAGATGGACGCGCTCGAAGCGCATGTCGTCCCCGACATCGCGGAGGCGCTCGCCGACGCGCGCGACGACGACATCGGCGACGACCTGCTGCGGCTGATCTTCACGTCGTGCCATCCGGTGCTGTCGACCGATGCGCGCGTCGCGCTCACGCTGCGGCTGCTCGGCGGGCTGACGACAAGCGAGATCGCGCGCGCGTTCCTGACGCCCGAGCCGACGATCGCGCAACGGATCGTGCGCGCGAAGCGCACGCTCGCGGCGGCGCACGTGCCGTTCGAGGTGCCGGCCGCCGATGCACGGCCCGCGCGGCTCGCGTCGGTGCTCGAGGTGATCTATCTCGTGTTCAACGAAGGCCATGCGGCGACCTCGGGCGACGACTGGACGCGCCCGGCGCTGTGCGACGAGGCGTTGCGGCTCGGCCGCGTGCTGGCCGGGCTGGCGCCGGACGAGAGCGAGGTGCTCGGGCTCGTCGCGCTGATGGAGCTGCAGGCGTCGCGCATGCATGCGCGCACCGACGCGCAGGGCCGGCCCGTGCTGCTGCTCGACCAGGACCGCAGCCGCTGGGATCCGCTGCTGATCCGGCGCGGCCTCGCGGCGCTCGAACGCGCGACGAAGCTCGGTGGCGTGCGCGGGCCGTATGCGCTGCAGGCCGCGCTGGCGGCCTGCCATGCGCGCGCGCGGCAGGCGTCGGATACGGACTGGGCGCAGATCGTCGCGCTGTATGACGCGCTCGCCGAAGTCGCACCGTCGCCCGTCGTCGAGCTGAATCGCGCGGTGGCCGTCGGGATGGCGTTCGGGCCGGCTGCGGCGCTCGAACTCGTCGACGCGCTGCGTGACGATCCCGCGCTCGTGCGCTATCACTGGTTGCCGAGCGTGCGCGGCGACCTGCTGGCGAAGCTGGGCCGTGCCGACGAGGCGAAGGCCGAGTTCCGCCGCGCGGCGGAACTGACGCGCAACGAACGTGAACGCGAATTGCTGCTCAGGCGCGCGATGGACGCGTGACCCACGCAGCACGCGCGAATGCCGCGCACCGTGCACCGTACGCGCCGGCAGCGCCCCACGTCCCGCCAAGCACTATCGCCCGGATTGAAAAAGCCTATTGGGGGATGCGAACGCGAGCGCCTAGATTGAAGAGCACGATGCGCGCGCCTCGGCACACGCATCGTTCCCCACATACCTGATCGGCCCGGCGTCGCACGCGGCCGCGCCGACTCGAACGGAGGCGCAAATGGCTCAACTCAAGGGCAGCAAAACCGAAGAGAACCTGAAGGCCGCATTCGCGGGCGAATCGCAGGCGAACCGGCGTTATCTGTATTTCGCTTCGAAGGCTGACGTCGAAGGCCAGAACGACATCGCCGCGCTGTTCCGCTCGACCGCCGAAGGCGAAACCGGCCATGCGCACGGCCACCTCGAATACCTGGAAGCCGTCGGCGATCCGGCCACGGGCTTGCCGTTCGGTTCGTCGCGGCAGAATCTCGAATCGGCGATCGCCGGCGAAACGCACGAATACACCGACATGTATCCGGGCATGGCGAAGGCGGCGCGCGACGAAGGCTTCGACGAAATCGCGAACTGGTTCGAGACGCTCGCGAAGGCTGAACGCAGCCACGCGAACCGCTACACGAAGGCGCTGGACAGTCTCGTCGACTGACGGGCCGCCGCGGGCCGCACGGCAGGCCGTGCGACCGGCAAGCGGCCGCCTGTTCGTTCATCGCTGCCCGCATCGCGCGGGCGGCGCTGGCGCGCATGCGCGCCACGCTGGATGGAGCGCCCCATGCCCCACAAGGAAGGCAGTCTCGAAGCCCCGACCCGGCATCCGCTCGACTGGCAGTCCGATGCGTTCTACGACCAGGCCGCGATCGATGCGGAAATGACGCGCGTGTTCGACATCTGCGCCGGGTGCCGGCGCTGCGTGTCGTTGTGCGGCGCGTTTCCGACGCTGTTCGATCTGGTCGACGACACGCCGATGGGCGATATCGAGGAGGTGCCGAAGGCGGCATTCGGCAAGGTCGTCGACCAGTGCTACCTGTGCGACCTCTGCTACATGACGAAATGCCCGTACGTGCCGCCGCACGCATGGAACGTCGACTTTCCGCACCTGATGCTGCGCGGCAAGGCCGCGCGCTACAAGCGCGGCGAAGCGACGCTGCGCGACAAGGTGCTGTCGAACACCGACGCGCTGGGCCACTTCGCCGGCATTCCGATCGTCACGCAGGCGGTGAACGCGGTGAACCGCACGCCGCCCGCGCGCCATGCGCTCGAAGCGACGCTCGGCGTCGATCGCAACGCATGGCTGCCGGAATTCGCGCCGCGCAAGTTCCGGCGCACGGCGAAGCCGTCGGACGGCTTGCCCGTGCGCGACGGCGAACGCACGCCCGGCAAGGTCGCGATCTATGCAACCTGCTACGTGAATTTCAACGAGCCCGGCATCGGCCACGACCTGCTCGCGATCCTCGCGCACAACGAGATCCCGTACGAACTCGTCACGCGCGAAGCCTGCTGCGGGATGCCGCTGCTCGAGCAGGGCAATCTCGCCGGCGTGGCCGCGAAGAAGGACGTGAACCTGCCCGTGCTCGAACGCTATGCGCGCGAAGGCTATGCGCTGATCGGCGCGATCCCGAGCTGCGTGCTGATGTACAAGAGCGAGCTGCCGCTGATGTTCCCCGGCGACGAAGCGGTGCGCGCGGTGGCCGAAGCGTTCTGGGATCCGTTCGAATACGTGATCGCGCGGCATCGCGACGGACTGCTGAAGACCGATTTCAAGACCGGCCTCGGCACCGTGTCGTATCACGTGCCGTGCCATGCGCGCGTGCAGAACATCGGCCGCAAGACGGCCGACGCGCTGTCGCTCGTGCCCGACACGCGCGTGAACGTCGTCGAGCGCTGCTCGGGCCATGCGGGCACGTTCGGCGTGAAGAAGGGATTTCACGCGGACGCGATGCGGATCGGCGGGCCCGTGTTCAAGGCGATGGCCGAGCCGCAGCCGGATGTCGTGTCGTCGGACTGCGCGCTGGCCGGCCATCACATCGTGCAGGGCATCGACGACAAGGGGCTGCCGTCCGCGCCGCTCGCGCATCCGCTTACGCTGCTGCGCCGCGCGTACGGCATCTGAGCCGCCGCCGGCCGACCCACGAGGACCTCCCATGACGTTGACCCGCGATTCCCTGCTGACGCTCGAGGCGTACGCGAAGATCCGCAAGGCCGAACACGCGCGGCTCGTCGCGTACAAGCGCCGCCGCGCGGTGGCGCTAGGCAACCACCTGCGCTTCCTGTTCGAGGACGAAACGACGATCCGCTATCAGATCCAGGAGATGCTGCACATCGAGAAGATCTTCGACCAGGCGGGCATCGAAGGGGAGCTGGACGCGTATCTGCCGCTCGTGCCCGACGGCACGAACCTGAAGGCGACGATGCAGATCGAGTACGAGCACGAGATCGAACGGCGCGCGGCGCTCGCGCGACTGATCGGTGTCGAGGATCGCGTGTACCTGCAGGTCGACGGGCACGCGCGCGTCTACGCGATCGCAGACGAGGATCTCGACCGCGACAACGCCGAGAAGACGTCGGCCGTGCACTTCGTGCGCTTCGAGCTCGACGCGCCGATGCGCGCGGCGCTCAGGGGCGGGGCGGCGCTGTCGATCGGTTGCGATCACCCGGCCTACACGATGCCGCCGCAGCGCGTGGATGCGGACGTGACCGCGTCGCTGGCCGTCGATCTGCGCTGACGCGTCCGCTGCAACGTCCGGCACCGCCTGCCCACCGGTTTCCCTTTTTCCGTTCCGACCCGAAACGCAATGACCGCCCCCGCGGCGGCGCGATCGCCCGCCCGCCGCCCCGAAGATGTAACAGACGTCACGAGTTTGCGCGTGGCGAAAGATGTGCATCACACGTCACAGTGCTTTCATCACTCGCAGAGAAACAATTAAAAGATTGTGCACGGAGATAATTAAAATCGGTCGAATTTGAATGATTTACCGATTCGTGAATATCTTGTTACGCTTTTTTCCCTGATTTACCGATGTCCGGCAGCAATGCGCGGGATTGTTGCCGGCAGGGGTCGGAACAGCCCGAAAATGCCCATGAAAAGGCCTGCTTCATACGCTTCAGAGCCCCGCCAGGCGGGCCTTTGCAGCGACGGGCATAAAGATCCCGCAAAAAAATTCAAGCGTAAATACATTACTCATCCGTGGCAGGTTGTTTCAGTGCGTAACATTAAGTCATTGTCATATTGAGATAAACCCTAGGGATGGTATGCTTCGTGCACAAAAATTCCCACATTGGAGTGAGACCGTGATTTGTGCGTCATTGCCGGGAATGTCGGCACCGTGAAAGTGCGGTGCCGAACCGGCATGCACAACACCGGATAAACATAATGTGCAACCTGGCCGCCCCGCGACGCGATGTGTCGCGACGGCGCCGCCAATCGCAGCCCCGGCCTGGCTGCGTGGAGAGATCTACTATGTTCTTCGATGAGCTTACCGATGAAGAGTGGTTTCGTCTTTCAACGCTGATCGCCGATGAACCCATCCGGCTGAACCGCCGTGGGCGTCCACGAGCCGAACCGCGCGTCGTTGCCAACGCGGTGCTCTGGATCCTGACGACCGGTGAAGCCTGGTCGAAGCTGCCCGGCCGCTATCCGTCCGGGCCGACGTGCCGTCGCCGCTACGAGGAGTGGCTCGCGTCCGGCACGCTGCTGAAGATGATCGACGTGCTGACGCAGTTCAGCGGGCGCACGTTCGCGTATATCCCGCCGCCACCGGTGCCGGTCGTGCCCGCGCGCCGTGCCGAGCCCGTGCCCGATAACGATCGCTTGCGCGGCGTGTTCTGGCAGAACCCTGAGTCGTGGCAATTGCCGGTCGCTCAGGCAAACGTTTGGGAGGGCGAGGGCGCGTCGATGAGCGCGCGGCCGGTCGACGAAGTCGTCGATCCGTCGGCCGTGTCGTTCGCGGTGCCCGGTGCTTCGTCGACGGCGCTGCGCCATGCGCATGCGTCGTCGGCGAGCTTCGCCGCGGCCGAACCGCAAGTCGACAGATATCGCGGCTATACGATCTGCGGCATCGCGCAGCCCGTGCAGAACCTGATGTATCGCGCGTGGGCCGAGATTACGCAGGACGACCGGCGTGTCGAACGCTCGGGCCTGATCGGCCCGCGCTTCACCGATGCCGAGGAAGCCGAGCAGTTCGCGCTCGACTGGGCGCGCCAGTGGATCGATCGCCATGGCGCGAGCGACGAACCGGCGCGCGAGCCGCAAGGCGAGGTGCTGGCCGGCCTGTCCGCGCTTGCGCGTGCCGAGTCGGACATCCAGCGCTTCATCGCCGAGCGCCATGCGGGCGCGCTGTCCGAAAGCCGCAACGATCCGGTGCAGCCGGAGCGCCGCGAGTACGGGTACCGCGTCGGCTGATCGCCGACCCGCTGAAACGCGCGGGCCGTCGTGTGCCACGACGCCCGCGCGGAAGTCTCGTCTTTCCATGCCTGCGTTGCCCGGGGCGCCGCTGTCGAAGCGGCGCCTCCCTGTGCACGTGCGTTACTGCCGGCCGTAGGTATCGTCGAAGCGGACGATGTCGTCCTCACCGAGATACGCGCCCGACTGCACTTCGATCAGCTCGAGCGGCATCTTGCCCGGGTTCTCCAGGCGGTGCGACACGCCGAGCGGAATGTACGTTGATTCGTTTTCGGACAGCAGGAACGTTTCGTCGCCGCGCGTGATGCGCGCGGTGCCGCGCACGACGATCCAGTGCTCGGCGCGGTGGTGGTGCATCTGCAGCGACAATTGCGCGCCCGGCTTCACGACGATGCGTTTCACCTGGAAGCGCTCGCCGGTGTCGACCGAGTCGTAGTGGCCCCACGGACGATGCACCTTGCGGTGATCGGTCGCTTCCGCGCCGCGTTGCGCCTTGATGCGCCCAACGATTTTCTTCACGTCCTGCACGCGCGACTTGTCCGCGACGAGCACGGCGTCCGGCGTTTCGACGACGACGAGGTTCTGCGTGCCGACGCAGGCAACGAGCCGGCTTTCCGAATGCGCGAACGTCGATTCCGCGCCTTCGAACAGCACGTGGCCGCGGCCGACGTTCTCGGCGTCGTCCTTCGGCGAGATCTGCCAGATCGCGTCCCACGAGCCGACGTCCGACCAGCCCGCGTCGAGCGGTACGACGACGCTTTCGCACAGTTGCGGCAGGTTCGCGAGCGGCTCCATCACCGCATAGTCGATCGAGTTCGACGGCGACGCGGCGAACGCTTCGCGATCGATGCGGAAGAAATCGCCATCGGCCTTGCCCTGGGCGACGGCCTGTTCGCAGGCCGCGTAGATTGCCGGTTCGAGCTGGCGGATCGCCTTCAGCCAGACCGAGGCGCGAACGATGAAGATGCCGCTGTTCCACCAGTATTCGCCCGATGCGACGTACTGCTGAGCGAGTTCGAGATGCGGTTTCTCGACGAAACGGTCGAGGCGGCGCACGTCGAGTTTGCCCGTGGCGGCGTCGCCGAGCGGCGCGCCGACGCGGATGTAGCCGTAGCCGGTTTCCGCGTGCTTCGGCACGATGCCCATCGTCGCGATCTTGCCTTGCATCGCGCAGTGCACGCCGGCCGCGACGGCCGCATGGAAGCGCGGCAGGTCGGCGACCGCATGGTCGGCCGGCATCACGGTCATCACCGCATCGTTGCCGCCGGCGACCAGCCGAAACGCGGCGAGCGTCAGCGCGGGCGCGGTGTCGCGGCCGATCGGCTCGAGCATGATCGACGCCGATTTACCGGTCAGGCGCAGCTGTTCGGCCGTGGTGAAGCGGTGATCCTCGCCGCATACGATCAGCACGTCGTCGTTCAGCGGATGGTCGGCCGTCAGGCCGTCGAGGCGCAGCGCGGTGGATTGCAGCAGCGAATGTTCGCCGAGCAGGCCGATCAGCTGTTTCGGAAAACGTTCGCGCGACATCGGCCACAGGCGCGTGCCGGACCCGCCGGCGAGGATCACCGGTTGCACGGCGACGCGCGTGCCGGCGGCGGGCGCGGTGGAAGAAGAATGGCGCGTTTCGGCAGCCACGGCCGGAGCATTCATGAGGACACTCTCCACGGTTGAAGTCAATGCCTGTCGTTGTAGCATGAAGTAAATCGACAATAAAACCGGGTCCATTGCCGGATATTCGCCACGCATTCATCGGGAAGAATTTTCCGCGCCGGCATCCGACGCAAATAAAAAAATAAAAAATAAATCGATGGATCGGCTGGCCTTGACCGCCCGCAAAGGGTGAGCGGAAATCGTAAAGCTTCCGAAATATTCCCGGTTTCCGGGCGTTTCGGGAAAACGTGCCGAATTAATTCAAAAACTTAGCGGCAATAATTTCCGATTATTTTTCGAAATACTTGTACGCTTGAGGCGAAAATTTCTTACCGCTTCAATAACGTCATGCAACGTTTGAATCGAATGTGCGGCACGGGTCGCACAAGGAGCTGTTCGGCAAACGCCTGTTCAAAGAGGAAGCAGACATGTTGAGCGTGCTGGCGAGAGTCATCGATATCGCGATGGTCGTGACGGGGGCGCTGATCGCCGCCGCGCTGCACGGTGGCAGCATCTGGCTCAACGACCTGCAGCGCACGATGATGCTGTTCGATTGCCTGCTCGTCGTCGTGTGCTTTCCCGCCTTCGGCATTTACCAGTCGTGGCGCGGCAAGCGTCTCGTCGGGCTGGTGGGGCGGGTCGCGTTCGCGTGGCTGGTGGTCGAGCTCGCGGGCATCCTGCTGAGCTTCAGCTTTCATCAGTCGGGCGACCTGTCGCGGCTGTGGCTGGGTTACTGGGCGCTCGTGACGATGGCGCTGCTCGCCGGCTCGAAGGCCTGCGTGCACGTCGTGCTGCGGCAACTGCGCCGCGGCGGCTACAACCTGAAGGCGGTCGCGATCGTCGGCGGGACGCCGGCGGCGCGGCGGCTGATCGCCCAGATGCGGGCGCGGCCGGAAGCCGGTTTCAACCCGGTGTGCGTGTACGACGAAAGCGAAGCGCCGGGCGAAGTCGCGCTCGACGACGTGCGCATCGAGCGGCAGTTCGAATCGCTGGTGTGGCTGGTGCGCAGCCGCGCGATCAGCGAGCTGTGGCTCACGCTGCCGATCACGGAAGAGCGCCGGATTCACCAGATCGTGACGGTGTTCCGCCACGACTTCGTGAATATCCGCTTCATCCCGGACGTGCGCACGCTGTCGTTCTTCAACCAGGAAGTGGTCGAGGTGCTCGGCGTGCCGGCGATCAACCTCGCGGCGTCGCCGATCACCGACGTGCGGATCCTGCCGAAGTTCGTGTTCGACCGGGCGTTCGCGCTGGTGGCGCTCACGGGCCTCGCACCGGTGATGCTGGTGATCGCGTGCCTGATCAAGCTGACGTCGCGCGGGCCCGTGTTCTTCCGCCAGAAGCGCAAGGGCATCGACGGGCACGAGTTCGAGATCTACAAGTTCCGCTCGATGAAGGTGCACGAGGAAGTGGCGGGGCAGGTCACGCAGGCGAAGAAGAACGATTCGCGCGTGACGCCGGTCGGCCGGTTCCTGCGCCGCACGAGCCTCGACGAGCTGCCGCAGTTCATCAACGTGCTGAAGGGCGAGATGTCGGTCGTCGGCCCGCGCCCGCATGCGCTCGCGCACGACGACATCTACAAGGATCTGGTCAAGGGCTACATGTTCCGCTACCGGATCAAACCGGGCATCACCGGGTGGGCGCAGATCAACGGCTTTCGCGGCGAGACCGACCAGATCGAGAAGATGATGGGCCGCGTGAAGCTCGACCTGTACTACATGCAGAACTGGTCGTTCTGGCTCGACATCAAGATCGTCGTGCTGACGCTCTGGAAAGGCTTCACCGGCAGCAACGCGTACTGAGCACCGAGATCGCGCCACGCAGGCATTCCGGTTTTACGAATTTCGAATCATTGGTCAAGGGGTCCGACACATCATGAATCTGACTATCATCGGCAGCGGTTACGTAGGGCTCGTCACCGGCGCATGTCTGGCCGACATCGGGCACGACGTGTTCTGTCTCGACGTCGACCAGGCAAAGATCGACATCCTGAACAACGGCGGCGTGCCGATCCACGAGCCGGGCCTCAAGGAAGTGATCGCGCGCAACCGCTCGGCGGGCCGCCTGCGATTCTCGACCGATATCGAGGCCGCGGTCGCGCACGGCGACGTGCAGTTCATCGCGGTCGGCACGCCGCCCGACGAGGACGGGTCGGCCGACCTGCAATACGTGCTTGCAGCCGCGCGCAACATCGGCCGCTACATGACGGGCTTCAAGGTGATCGTCGACAAGTCGACGGTGCCGGTCGGCACGGCCGAGCGCGTGCGCGCGGCGGTGGCGGAAGAACTCGCGAAGCGCGGCGGCGACCAGATGTTCTCGGTCGTGTCGAATCCGGAATTCCTGAAGGAAGGCGCGGCGGTCGACGATTTCACGCGGCCGGATCGCATCGTGATCGGCTGCGACGACGACGTGCCGGGCGAGCGCGCCCGCGAGCTGATGAAGAAGCTCTACGCGCCGTTCAACCGCAACCACGAACGCACGCTGTATATGGACGTGCGTTCGGCCGAGTTCACGAAATACGCGGCTAACGCGATGCTCGCGACCCGCATCTCGTTCATGAACGAGCTGGCGAACCTCGCCGACCGCTTCGGCGCGGACATCGAGGCCGTGCGCCGCGGGATCGGCTCCGATCCGCGCATCGGCTATCACTTCCTGTACGCCGGCTGCGGCTACGGCGGCTCGTGCTTCCCGAAGGACGTCGAGGCGCTGATCCGCACGGCCGACGAGCACGGGCAGGCACTGCAGATCCTGAAGGCGGTGTCGTCGGTCAATGCCACGCAAAAGCGCGTGCTCGCCGAGAAGATCGTCGCGCGCTTCGGCGAGGACCTGACCGGCCGCACGTTCGCCATCTGGGGCCTCGCGTTCAAGCCGAACACCGACGACATGCGCGAAGCGCCGAGCCGCGAGCTGATCGCCGAGCTGCTGTCGCGCGGGGCGCGCATCGCCGCGTACGACCCGGTCGCGCAGGAGGAAGCGCGCCGCGTGATCGCGCTCGATCTCGCCGATCACCCGAGCTGGCTCGAGCGCCTGAGCTTCGTCGACGACGAGGCGCAGGCTGCGCGCGATGCCGACGCGCTCGTGATCGTCACCGAATGGAAGATCTTCAAGAGCCCTGATTTCGTCGCGCTCGGCCGCCTGTGGAAATCGCCGGTGATCTTCGATGGCCGCAACCTGTACGAGCCGGAGACGATGAGCGAGCAAGGCATCGAATACCACCCGATCGGCCGGCCGGGCTCGCGCCAGGCCGTCGCCGCCCGTGTGCCGGGCACCGCGCCCGCGAGCGCGTAACCCGTTTCCCGTCACTCGTTACGAGACGCCATGTTCCGGAACATCCTGATCGTCTGCCACGCGAACGTCTGCCGCAGCCCGGCAGCGGAAATGCTGTTCAAGTCGCACGCCGCGTCGCGCGGCGGCCCGCGCCCGACGTTCCACTCGGCGGGCGTGCATGCGAACGACGGCGACGGCATCGATCCGATGATGCGTCAGCTGCTCGCCGAGCGGGGCGTCGATGCGACGACCCACCGCTCGCGGCGGCTGTCGCGCCGGATCGTGCGCGACGCCGACCTGATTCTCGTCAGCGAGCGCGAACAGATCAAGGCCGTCGAATCGGTCGATCCGTTCGCGCGCGGCAAGGTCCACCTGCTCGGCAAGTGGGAAGGGGCCGAGATTGCCGATCCGCACGGCGGCCCCGAGGCCGATTACCGCGAGAGCTACTCACTGATCGAACGTCTGGTTCAAGGATGGCTACAGAAACTATGCTGAAACGCCCGATGCGCCCGGTGGCGCTTGCCGTCGCGCTGACGACTTTCCTGTCAGCCTGTGCAACCGCGCCCGGCAACTACCTCGACTCGTCGAACCTGAAGGACGAAGGCCGGCAGCAAGCGGCCGAAACCTATCCGGTTCATTACATCGACGCCAAAGTGGTGATGGACCAGCTGCAGAAAGCGCAGGTGGACCATCCGCTGCCGCCCGGACGTTATACCGATCCGTCGGAGTACGTGTACCGCGTCGGCCCGCAGGACATCCTCGGCGTCACCGTGTGGGACCACCCCGAGCTGACGACGCCGCAGGGCCAGTCGTTCTCGAGCGGCGGCAACACGACGCAGTCGGTCGCGGGTGCGTTGCAGCAGCCGTATACGACCGCGCTGCCGGGCCAGGCCGATCCGTACGGCCAGACGGTGGCCTCGGACGGCACGATCTTCTTCCCGTTCGTCGGCCGCATCAAGGTGGCCGGCAAGACGGTCGCGCAGATCCGCGAGCAGATGGCCACCACGCTGTCGCGCTACGTGAAGAATCCGCAGCTCGACGTGCGCGTGCTGTCGTTCCGCAGCCAGAAGGTGCAGGTGACGGGCGAGGTGAAGCAGCCGGGCCCGCTCGCCGTGAGCGACGTGCCGCTGACGCTCGTCGACGCGATCTCGCGCTCGGGCGGCTCGACCAACGAGGCCGACCTGCAGCGCGTGCGCCTGACGCGCGACGGCAAGCTCTACACGCTCGACGCGAACGGCGTGCTCGATCGCGGCGAGGTGAAGCAGAACGTGATGCTGCAGCCGGGCGACATCGTCAACGTGCCGGACCGCAGCGACAGCCGCGTATTCATCATGGGCGAGGTCAAGACGCCGGTCACGGTGCCGATGCTCAAGGGCAAGTTGACCATCGCCGACGCGCTGACCGCGGGCGGCGGCATCCTCGACACCGACGCGAACCCGCGCAAGATCTACGTGATGCGCGGGATGCGCGACAACCCGACGAAGCCTGAAGTGTTCCGCCTCGACATGACGCAGCCGGATGCGCTGATGCTGTCGAGCCGCTTCCCGCTTCAACCGCTCGACGTCGTCTACGTCAGCACGGCCAGCTCGGTGCAGTTCAACCGTGTGCTGCAGCAGGTGCTGCCGACGATCCAGACGATCTTCTACATGCGGCAAATCACGCGCTGATAGCCCGCCGGGGCGGCGCCTCCGCCCCGGCACCACTCAAGCGGGAACGAATGGTGAACACGCAAGCGAAACACTCCTACGCGGATCTGTCCGTGAAAACCGAGGAAGAGGACGTCGTCCTCGGCCAGCTGCTCCAGGTGATCATGGACGACATCTGGCTGCTGCTCGGCATCGCGGTCACGGTCGTCGCGCTCGCCGGCCTCTACTGCTATATCGCGAAGCCGGTCTACCAGGCCGACGTGCACGTGCGGGTCGAGGGCAACGACAACACGTCGCAGGCGCTCACGCAGACGCAGACGGGCGCGATGATCAACAGCGGCCCGCAGCAGGCGCCGACCGACGCGGAAATCGAGATCATCAAGAGCCGCGGCGTGGTCGCGCCGGTGGTCGAGCAGTTCAAGCTGAATTTCTCGGTCGTGCCGAAGACGCTGCCGGTGATCGGCAGCCTCGCCGCGCGCATCGCGACGCCGGGCGAACCGGCGCGGCCGTGGCTCGGCCTGAAGTCGTACGCATGGGGCGGTGAAGTGGCCGACGTCGATTCGATCAACGTCGTGCCCGCGCTCGAAGGCAAGAAGCTGACGCTGACGGCAGGCCCGAACGGCACCTATTCGATCGTCGACCAGAACGGCATGCGGCTGCTGTCGGGCCATGTCGGCGAATCGGCGCAAGGCGGCGGCGTGACGCTGCTCGTGTCGAAGCTCGTCGCGCGCCCCGGCACGCAGTTCACGGTGGTCCGCTACAACGATCTCGACGCGATCAGCGGCTTCCAGACCGGCATCCAGGTGACCGAGCAGGGCAAGCAGACGGGCGTCGTGCAGATCTCGCTCGAAGGCAAGGACCCGGACCAGACCGCCGCGATCGCGAACGCACTTGCTCACTCGTACCTGAACCAGCACGTGGTCGCGAAGCAGGCCGAAGCGACCAAGATGCTCGACTTCCTGAAGGGCGAGGAGCCGCGCCTGAAGGCCGACCTCGAACGCGCGGAAGCCGCGCTGACGCAGTACCAGCGCACGTCGGGCTCGATCAACGCGAGCGACGAGGCGAAGGTCTACCTCGAGGGCAGCGTGCAGTACGAGCAGCAGATCGCCGCGCAGCGCCTGCAGCTCGCGTCGCTCGCGCAGCGCTTCACCGATTCGCACCCGATGGTGATCGCCGCGAAGCAGCAGCTCGCGGAGCTGCAGGGCGAGAAGGACAAGTTCAGCAACCGCTTCCGCAGCCTGCCGGCCACCGAGGTGAAGGCCGTCCAGCTGCAGCGCGACGCGAAGGTCGCCGAGGACATCTACGTGCTGCTGCTGAACCGCGTGCAGGAGCTGTCGGTGCAGAAGGCCGGCACGGGCGGCAACATCCACCTCATCGATTCGGCGCTGCGTCCGGGCGACCCGGTCAAGCCGAAGAAGGTGCTGATCCTGTCGGCTGCCGTGTTCCTCGGGCTCATCCTCGGCACGGGCATCGTGTTCCTGCGCCGCAACCTGTTCCAGGGCATCGAGGATCCCGATCGCATCGAGCGCACGTTCAACCTGCCGCTGTACGGGCTGGTGCCGCAAAGCGCCGAGCAGGTGAAGCTCGACGCCGCGGCCGAGAAGGGCGGCGGCCGCGCGCGGCCGATCCTCGCGAGCCTGCGTCCGAAGGATCTCAGCGTCGAGAGCCTGCGCAGCCTGCGCACCGCGATGCAGTTCGCGATGATGGACGCGAAGAACCGCGTGATCGTGCTGACCGGCCCGACGCCCGGCATCGGCAAGAGCTTCCTGACGGTCAACCTCGCGGTGCTGCTCGCGCATTCGGGCAAGCGCGTGCTGCTGATCGACGCCGACATGCGCCGCGGCCTGCTCGACCGCTATTTCGGTCTCACCTCGCAGCCTGGCCTGTCCGAGCTGCTGAGCGACCAGTCGGCGCTCGAGGACGCCGTGCGCGAGACGCCGGTGCAGGGCCTGTCGTTCATCTCGGCCGGCACGCGCCCGCCGAACCCGTCGGAGCTGCTGATGTCGACGCGCCTGCCGCAATACCTCGAAGGGCTCGGCAAGCGCTACGACGTCGTGCTGATCGATTCGCCGCCGGTGCTGGCGGTGACCGACGCGACCATCATCGGCCGCATGGCCGGCTCGACGTTCCTCGTGCTGCGCTCGGGCATGCATACCGAAGGCGAGATCGCCGACGCGATCAAGCGCCTGCGCACCGCGGGTGTCGATCTGGAAGGCGGGATCTTCAACGGCGTGCCGCCGGTGCGCGGCTACGGCCGCGGCTATGCGGCCGTGCATGAATACCTGAGCGCCTGATCCGCATCGCACGTAACCGGGCGGGCAGCGCGTGTTGCCCGCCCGGCCGACAGGAGAATCAACGATGAAAATTTCCGTGCTCGTTCCGACCTATCGGCGTCCCGCCGACCTCGCGCGCTGCCTGCTGGCGCTGCAGCGGCAGCATCGGCTGCCCGACGAGGTGATCGTCGTCGCGCGCCCGGAGGATGATGCCACGCACGAACGGCTCGCCGATCCGGCGGTCGGCGGCGCGCTGCCGCTGCGCATCGTGCCGGTCGAGGTGCCGGGCCAGGTCGCCGCGCTGAACAAGGGGCTCGACTCGGCGAACGGCGACATCGTCGCGATCACCGACGACGACGCGGCGCCGCATCCCGACTGGCTCGCGCGCGTCGAGTCGGTGTTCGAGGCCGATCCGCGCGTGGGCGCGGTCGGCGGGCGCGACTGGGTGCACGAGAAGGGCCGCGTGCTCGACGAATCGCGCGAACGCGTCGGCCAGCTCACGCTGTCCGGCAAGATCGTCGGCAACCATCATCTCGGCGTCGGCGGCCTGCGCGAAGTCGACATGCTGAAAGGCGCGAACATGAGCTACCGCCGCGCCGCGATCGAGCGGTTGCGCTTCGACACGCGGCTGCGCGGCGCCGGCGCGCAGGTGCACAACGACATGGGTTTCAGCATGCGCGTGCAGCGCGACGGCTGGAAGCTCGTCTACGACCCGGCGATCGCGGTCGATCATTTCCCGGCCGAGCGCTTCGACGACGACCGGCGCGATGCCGCGTCGCTGAATGCGATCAGCAACGGCGCGTACAACATGCACCTGATCCTGCGCGAGCATCTGCCGCCGGTCCGGCGCGAGCTCGCGTGGTGGTGGTGGACGCTGGTCGGCACGCGCGTCTACCCGGGCCTCGCGCACGTGCTGCTGTCGCTGCATACGGCGCAGCGCGAGCGGATCCGCGAGCACTGGCGCGCGGTGCGCCGCGGTGCGCGCGATGCCCGCCGCGCGAACCTTGCCCCCCATCGTGCGGCGATGCCGCCGGTGACGTCTTGAACGGCCTGCGCGCCTCGCGCGCGGCCACCCACGGAGGGCTCGCATGACTGCAACGAAAGCTGCAACGAACGTCCACGTTCACCTGTTTTACGGCGCCGATCCGCGTACCTACCGGAAAGGCGAGAACATCGGCTGCCTGTACGGCTATCACCATGCCGAATCCGACGAATTCCGGCTGACCTATTCGCAGGACGGCGGCGAGAACCGCGTTGCCAGCCTCGCGCGCCGCGCGCTGAAGACGGCGCTCGGCTTCGACGTCGTGCATGCGTGGCGCAATCGCGCCGCGCTGCTGAACACCGACGTGATCTGGACGCACACGGAGCAGGAGCATCTTGCGGCCGCGCTGATCCTGAAGCTCGCCGGCGCGCAGGGCAAGCGCCCGCTGCTGCTCGCGCAGAGCGTATGGCTGTTCGACAAGTGGGGCAGCTTCGGCGGCCCGCGCCGCTGGCTGTACCGCAAGCTGATCGCGCGCGCCGACGCGCTGACCACGCTGGCCCGCGACAACGCCGACCTGTGCCGTCGCTATCTCGGCCGCGACGCCGAGTTCGTCTACTACGGGCTGAACACGCAGGACTTCCCGATCACCGAGCCGCGGCAATGGCAACCTAACCGGCCGCTGCGGATCGCGGCGATCGGCAACGACCGCGACCGCGACTGGCGCACGTTCCTCGCCGCGTTCGGCGGCGACGAGCGCTACGACGTGCGGCTCGCGACGCGCCGCCGCGTGCCGCGCGAGTGGCATGCGCCGAACGTGAAGATCGGCTCGGCGTCGGGGCTCGCGAAGCAGCACGAGCTGTACGCGTGGGCCGACGTGATCGTCGTGCCGCTGCGGCCGAACTTCCATGCGTCGGGCATCACGGTGATGCTCGAGGCGGCCGCCGTCGGTAAGCCGATGATCGTGTCCGACGTCGGCGGGCTCAGCGACTACTTCCCGCACGATACGGCCGCCTATGTGCCGGCGTTCGACGCGCAGGCGATGCGCCAGGCCGCCGATCGCTTCGTGGCCGATCCGGTCGCGGCGCTCGCCTGCGCGCAGGCCGCCGCCGCGTGCCTGCGCGACCGCGACCTGACCACGCAGGCGTTCGCCGAGCAGCACGTGCGGATCACGCGCGACATGCTGCGCCGGCGCCGCACGCCGGCCGCCGCGGGCGTGGCGATGCCGCTCGCGGATTCGCGCCCGTCGTCGCGGTGAGAGCGGATCGATGAGTACGATTGCCGCCGAACGCGCACCGTCGCGCAAACGCAACTGGCTTCCCGAACCGAAGCACTGGGTCGGGCAGGCCGGGCTGTGGACGTTCACGGCCGCGCTGATCGCCATTCACCAGGGCAAGGTGCTGACGCTCGCGTTTCCGGTGCTGGCCATCGCGGTCGGCCTCTGGCTGTATTTCAAGAGTCCGGCGCGCTACGTCGGCTTCATGTGGTGGGTGTGGTTCCTGAGCCCGGAAGTGCGGCGTCTCGCCGACTGGTCGAAGGGCGCGTTCACGCCGACGAGCCTGATCCAGGTCGCGCCGCTCGCGGTGACGATGATCGCCGGCCTCGGGCTGATCCGGCATTACCGCGTGCTCGCGCAGCGGCGCGGGATTCCGATCCTGCTGATGCTGTTCGGGCTCGCGTACGCCTACCTCGTCGGGATCGTGTCGAGCGGCGTGATGGCCGCGACCTACGACCTCGCGAACTGGGTGTACCCGGTGCTGATCGGCTTTCACATCATGGTCAACGCGCGCGACTACCCCGAGTACCGCGACGTGCTGCTGTCCACGTTCATGTGGGGCATGCTCGTGATGGGCCTGTACGGCGTCGTGCAGTATTTCGTGATGCCGCAGTGGGACGTGCTGTGGATGATCGGCTCCGACATGGGCTCGCAGGGCGAGCCGGTGCCGTACGGCGTGCGCGTGTTCAGCACGATGAACTCGTCGGGGCCGTTCGCGTTCGCGATCATGGGCGCGCTGGTGTTCGTGTTCGCCGCGCCGCAGAAGATCCGCTGGTTCGCCGGGGCGGCCGGCTTCGTGTCGTTCGCGCTGTGTCTCGTGCGTTCGACGTGGGGCGGCTGGGTGATCGCGCTCGCGATCCAGCTCGCGCAGTCGAACAACCGCGTGCGGATGCGGATCCTGATCAGCGGCGTCGTGCTGGTCGGCCTGTGCGTGCCGCTGCTGACCGTCGGGCCGGTGGCCGACCGTCTCGGCGCGCGTCTGCAGTCGATCACGAACCTGAAGGACGACCGCAGCTACGACGACCGCAACAAGTTCTACGCCACCTTCGCGCAGACGGCGTTCACCGACGTCGCCGGCGAAGGGATGGGCGCGACGGGTGCATCCACGAAGCTGTCGAGCGACAGCGGCGAGCTCGGCAAGTACGGCAGCTTCGACAGCGGCGTGATGAACGTGCCGTTCGTGCTCGGCTGGCCCGGCACGCTGCTGTACCTCTCGGGCGTCGTGATGCTGTTCGCCCGCACGCTGCGCGCGGCGTTCAAGCTGCGCAAGGACAAGTTCGTCGGCGCGTGCCTGAGCCTGTGCCTGTCGACCTTCGCGATGCTCGTGTTCACGAACTCGCTGATCGGCACGGGCGGCCTGCTGATGTTCACAGCCATTTTTTCGATTCTTTCCGCGGCGCACTGGCAAAAGGCACAACGCCTGCTGGCCGCCGCGCGTTTACGGGGAGGCGACCATTGAGAATCGCGATCGTCACGCACGTCGTGCGACATAACGACGGGCAAGGCCGCGTCAATTACGAAATCGCGCGCGCGGCGCTGGCCGAGAACTACGAGGTCACGCTCGTCGCGTCGCATGTCGCGCCCGAGCTGCTGGCCGACCCGCGCGTGCGCTGGGTGCCCGTGAAGGTCGGCGGCTTCTGGCCGTCGAACCTCGTCAAACAGCAGGTGTTCGCGCTGAAGAGCGCGGCCTGGCTGCGCGCGCACCGCAGCGAGTACGACGTGCTGCACGTGAACGGCTTCATTTCGTGGATCAAGGCCGACGTGAATACCGCGCACTTCGTGCACGGCGGCTGGTTCAAGAGTCCGTACTACCCGTTCGGGCCGACGAAGGGGCTGTGGTCGGCCTACCAGTACGTCTATACGCGCGTGAACACCACGCTCGAGCGCTGGGCGTACCGGCGTTCGCGCGCGATCACGGCCGTGTCGCAGAAGGTGGCCGACGAGATCGCCGGGCTCGGCATCGACAGCCGCAAGATCAGCGTGATCTACAACGGTGTCGACGCCGGCGCGTTCGCGGGTGCGCAGGCCGACCGCGCGGCGTTCAAGCTGCCGGACGATGCGTTCCTGCTGCTGTTCGTCGGCGACCTGCGCACGCCGCGCAAGAACCTCGGCACCGTGCTGAAGGCGCTGACGAAGCTGCCGGCGAACGTGCACCTGGCGGTGGCCGGCTATCTGCCCGGCAGCCCGTATCCGGAGGAGGCGCGCGCGCTCGGCATCGATTCGCGCGTGCATTTCCTCGGCCTGGTTAAGAACATGCCGACGCTGATGCGCTCGGTCGACGCGTACGTGTTCCCGTCGCGCTACGAAGCGATGAGCCTGTCGCTGCTCGAGGCGATGGCGGCCGGGCTGCCGGTCGTCACCGCGCGCACGGCGGGCGGCGCGGAAATCATCACGCGCGAATGCGGGATCGTGCTGGAGGATCCGGACGATCCGGCGGCGCTCGCGCAGGCGATCGGCTCGCTCGCGGCGTCGCGCGACACCTGTCGCGCGATGGGCGAAGCGGCCCGCGAACTGATGTCCCGTTTCGGCTGGGCGCACATGGGCGCCCAGTATGTCGCGCTTTACCGGCGCATCGGCCAACCCACGCAGCCGTCCGCATTCGAGCGGGCCGAGCATGCAGTCACGCAGGAGCAAACGTGATGTCCCAATCTTCCCGGCCGATCAAATCGTTGCAGATCGGCATGCACTGGTTCCCCGAGCGCGCGGGCGGCCTCGACCGGATGTACTACTCGCTCGTCGGCGCGCTGCCGGGCGCGGGCGTCGAGGTGCGCGGGCTCGTCGCCGGCTCGCCGAAAGTCGCCGACGACACGGATGGTGCGATCCAGGGCTTCGGCCCCGCAACGGAATCGCTTGCGCGCCGGATGCTCGCCGCGCGGCGCGCGCTGCGCGAGGAGATCCGCAGCGAGCGGCCGGACGTGATCTCGTCGCACTTCGCGCTGTACACGTTCCCGGGCCTCGACGTCACGCGCGGGATTCCGCAGGTGTCGCATTTCCAGGGGCCGTGGGCCGACGAAAGCCAGGTCGAGGGCGCCGCGTCGCTCGGCCAGCGCGCGAAGCGCTATCTCGAACAGGCCGTCTATACGCGCTCGTCGCGGCTGATCGTGCTGTCGCAGGCGTTCGGCCAGATCCTGACGAACCGCTACGGGATCGATCCGTCGCGCGTGCGCGTGATTCCCGGCTGCGTCGATACCGCGCAGTTCGACACGCCGCTCACGCCGGCCGAGGCGCGGCACAAGCTGCAACTGCCGCAGGACCGGCCGATCGTCCTGGCCGTGCGCCGGCTCGTGCGACGCATGGGGCTGGAGGACCTGATCGACGCGATCGGCCTCCTCAAGCACCGTCACCCGGACGTGCTGCTGCTGATCGCCGGCAAGGGCAAGATCGGCGAGGAACTGCAGCAGCGCATCGATGCGGCCGGGTTGCAGGACAACGTGAAGCTGCTCGGCTTCGTGCCCGACAACCATCTGGCGGCGCTGTACCGCGCGGCGACGGTCAGCGTCGTGCCGACGGTCGCGCTCGAAGGCTTCGGGCTGATCACCGTCGAATCGCTCGCGTCCGGCACGCCCGTGCTGGTCACGCCAGTGGGCGGGCTGCCGGAGGCGGTGGCCGGGCTGTCCGACGATCTCGTGCTGCCGTCCACGGGCGCGGATGCGATCGCGGAAGGGCTCGGCGCCGCGTTGTCGGGCGCGATCACGCTGCCCGACGAGGCCGCGTGCAAGCGCTATGCACGTGACCATTTCGACAACGCGGTGATCGCGCGGCGTGTGGCCGGCGTGTACGAAGAGGCGATCCAGGCGGCAGGTTGAGTGCGCCGCGGCACGCTACCTGCGTGCCGAACCGAAAGCCTCACCGGCGCGCGTTCGTGGCCGGTTCGCAAGCCGGCCGCCCGCGAAGGGCTGGCCGGCCTTTCCCATCCGATACGCGGTGCCGGCACGCGTCACGCGCGCCTGAGCGTCGCGCCCCAGACGCCGAGCGCCGCCACGCTCACGACCGCGCCGAGCACGCAGACGCCCGTCCATCCGGCGCGCGCATACATCATCGTCGACGCAATCGCGCCGAGTCCGCTGCCGGCTGAATAGAACAGCATGTAGCAGCCGACGAGGCGCGCATGCGCATCGGGCCGCGCGCCGAGAATCATGCTCTGGTTGACGACGTGGACGGCCTGCCCGCCGACATCGAGCAGCACGATGCCGACGATCAGCCAAGCAATCGACGTATCGCCGAACGCGAGCGGCAGCCACGAGCACGCGAGCAGCGCGAGCGCGGCGCCAGTCGTTGCTTCGCCGCGCCCGCGATCCGCGAGCCGCCCCGCGCGGGCGGCCGCCGCCGCGCCCAGTGCGCCGACGAGGCCGAACGCGCCGATCTGCGTATGCGACATCGCGTGCGGCGGCGCGCTCAGCGGCAGCACCAGTGCGCTCCAGAAGATGCTGAAGGCCGCGAACATCAGCAGCGCGATCGCGCCGCGCACGCGCAGCACGCGTTCATCGCGCAGCAGCGACACCATCGATCGCAGCAGCGCCGCGTAGCCGATGCGCTCGCGCGGGCCGTTCTCGTCCGGCAATAGCCGCGACAGCACGACGAGCATCGCGATCGCGAGCGCGCCCGACACCAGATAGACGGCCCGCCAGCCCGCGATGTCGGTGACGACGCCCGCCAGCGAGCGCGCGGCCAGCAACCCGACCACGACGCCGCCCTGCGCGGCGCCCACCACGCGCCCGCGTTCGCCGGCACCCGCGAGCGCGGCCGAGCATGCGATCAGCCCTTGCGTCATCGCGGTGCCGAGCAGCCCGACCGCGATCATCCCCGCCAGCAGCGCGACGCGCGTCGACGAGGCGGCGACCCCGATGCAGGCCGCCGTCAGCAGCAGGAGCTGCACGGTGATCAGGCGCTTGCGGTTCAGCAGGTCGCCGAGCGGCACGACGAACAGCAGTGCGAGCGCGCAGCCGAGCTGCGTCGCGGTGATGACACCGCCGACGGCCGCCTGCGACAAGCCGAAATCGCGCGCGATCGAATCGAGCAGCGGCTGCGCGTAGTAGACGTTCGCGACGCTGGCCGCGCAGCAGACGGCCAGCAACGCGACGCGCGCCGCGGACAGGCGGCCGCCGTCGGCCGGATGCGCGGCATGTGTCGGCACGTTCGATGCAACGGTGCCGGATTGACAGGAAGACTCCATGGGTTCCCTCGTGCAAAGTAGTTGCAAATTGAAACTGGTGTGGAGTGTAGGAAAAGTAGTTTTAAAATGCAACCTGTTGGGCGGCGGGCGAGAGGTCCGCGCATGGATGGCCGGCGTTGCCGCGGAGGCGGCCGGCAAGATTGCGGAGAGGAACATGGCTAGGCAGAAAAGTCTTGCGGATTCGCCGTGCCCGGTGGCGCGGGCGACCGATATCGTCGGTGATCGCTGGGCGTTGCTGATCGTGCGCGATGCGTTCGACGGCGTGCGCCGGTTCGGCGATTTCCGCGCGAGCCTCGGTGTCGCGAGCAACATCCTGTCCGACCGGCTGAAGATGCTGGTGGACGCCGGCGTGTTCGACGTCGTGCCGGCATCCGACGGCACCGCGTATCAGGAATACGCGCTCACCAAAAAGGGCGAAGGGCTGTTTCCGGTGATCGTGATGTTGCGGCAGTGGGGCGAGGCGAACCTCTTCGCGCGCGGCGAGCCGCATTCGGTGCTGGTCGACCGCGGCACGGGGCGCGCGGTCCGCAAGCTCGTGCTGCGGCATGACGACGGCCGGCCTTTGAAGGCGGCCGAGACGGTCGTGAGGAAGGTCGGCGACGCGTGACCGCGCCCGTTGTTCAATCGGCCGTCGTCACGACCTGACGACCTGACGCGCGGACGACGCGCCGCGATGCGCATCGGGCCGCACCCGCGTCGCGAGCAGCGCGGCGGTGATGAGCAGCGCGACCGACACGGCCGTTTCGATCCGCAACCCGTCCACGACCTGCTCCGCGCCGCCACCGCCGGCGAGCGCGCCGAATGCAGCCACGCCCATCGCGCCGCCGGCCTGCCGCGCGGTATTCAGCACGGCCGACGCGATGCCGGCCCGCTCGGGTGCGACCGATGCGAGCACGGCCGTCGTCATCGCGGGCACCGCGAAGCCCATGCCGGCCGGAATCAGCAGGAACGGCACGAGCAGGACGCCGAGCGGCGTCGATGCGTCGATGAAATGCAGCGACCCGTAGCCGAGCGCGGCGACGAGCGCGCCGGCTACCATCGGCACGCGCGGGCCGTGGCGGGCGACGGCGCGTCCGCTCGCGAGATTCGACAGCAGGAAGCCGCCCGTGAGCGGCAGGAACGCGAGCCCGGCCTGCAACGCCGACTCGCCGCGTGCGCGTTGCAGGTACAGCGCGAGCACGAACACGGTGCCGTAGTACGTGAGGTTCACGCAGATCCCGAACAGCACGGCCGCGCTGAACGTAGGGCGGCGGAACAGCGCCAGCGGCAGCATCGGCGTGGCCGTGCGCGACTCGACCGCGACGAACGCGAGCGCGGCCAGCGCCGCCAGCACGAAGCCGCCGGCCACGACCGGATGCGTGAAGCCGAGCGGCCGCCATTCAATCACGGCGCCGGTCAGCGCGGTCAGCATCGCGATTGCGATGAACTGGCCGCGCAGATCGAGCGAACCGGGTGAGCGGGCCGGCGCGGCCTGCTCGCGGCGCGCAGGCACCCATGCGAGCGTCGCGGCGAGTCCGGCCGCACACAGCGGCAGGTTCACGAGGAAGATCCCGCGCCAGCCCCACGCGGCGATCAGCAGCCCGCCGACGACCGGGCCGGCCGCGATCGAGATCGACCCGGCCGCCGTCCACCCGCTGACCGCGCGGGCCCGCAGGCGCGGATCGTGCCGGCACGCGTCGTTGAGCAGCGCGAGCGAATTGGGCAGCATCGCCGCGGCGCCGACACCTTGCAGCGCGCGGGCCGCGATCAGCATGGCGGGCGCGACGGCGGCGCCGCACGCGAGCGACGCGAGCGCGAACAACAGCAGGCCCGCGATATACAGGCGGCGTGCGCCGAAGCGGTCGCCGAGCGCGCCACCCGACAGCATCAGCACCGCGAACGCGAGCGTGTACGCATCGACGACCCATTGCAGGCCGGCGACCGGCAGGTGCAGGTCGCCGGCAAGATGCGCGAGCGCGATGTTGACGATCGTCACGTCGAGCTGCGTCACGACGAAGCCGACGCTGACGGTGGCGACGACGCGCGCGAGTGCGGGCGGGAAAGCGAGGGGCGGTGGGGTCGTATCCATGCGTCCATCGTAGGCGCGACGGACATGCAATGTTTCAGCGGAACGTGAAGCGTCGATACGTGCCCGTGCGCGGCGACTAACATGGCACGGCGGCGGCTCATGCCTGCCACCGCACACATCGACTTTCGACAGGCCCGTCCGGATGACTTCCTCGAACCTGATGACGCGCGACGCGCAGATCGCCGATCACGCCGACATCGCAAGATTGATGCACCAGCTTGGCTACGATGCGACCCCCGCGATGATCCGCGACAAGCTGGCAACCCTGCTGCCGAGCGCGGTCGACCGCATCCTGGTCGCGACGGTCGCGGGCAGCGTGGTGGGCTGCATCAGCCTGCATGCACTCGCGCTATTTCACGCGCACGGCAATCTCGGGCGCATCACCAGTCTGGTCGTCGACGAAGGCTGTCGCGGGCAGGGTGTCGGCGGCGCGCTGATCGCGGCGGCGCACATCTGGTTCGAGTCGACGGGGTGCGTGAAACTGGAGGTGACGAGCGGCGACCTTCGGCTCGATGCGCACCGCTTTTACGCGCGGCACGGCTTCGTGCGGGACGGACAACGGTTGTCGAAGCTCGTCCGGCCGTAATGCCACCGCGCGAGCGCGCGGCGTAGCTGCTGTCGCGAAAAAGCCGGCGACGCGTGGCGTTCAGTGCCGCTCACCGCGCCAGCGTCCCGGCGCCACGCCGAAGCGCTTCGTGAACGCATGCGTGAACGTGCTTTGATCCGCGAAGCCGACGCTGCCCGCGATGTCGACGAGCGAATGCCGGCCGTCGGCGAGCAGCACGACCGCTGCGTCGAGCCGCAGCCGCTGCAGGTAGCGATGCGGCGTTTCGCCAAATGCGTCGACGAACAGTTGATGAAAGCGGCGCATCCCGTAGCCGCAGTGCGCGGCGAGATCGGCGATGCGCAGCGGCTCCTCGAGCCGTGCGCGCAGCCAGCGGTCGATGCGCGCGAAATCGAGGCCCGAGGCGGGCGCGGCGATGGCGCGTTCGTCGAGCAGCGCGCCACACAGCCGCGCGGCGGCCTGCCACTGGAAACGGTGCGCGGCCGCGTGCCGCGCGTCGTCGGCGGGGGCTTCGAGTTGCGTGGCGGCGGCCGCGATCTGCGCGACCAGCGACGTCAGTGCCGGATCGATCGCCACGGCGCGCGCGCTGTCGAACAGCCGCTGCGGCACAGCGAGTGACGCGAGGGGAAGATTGAGCACGAGCTGGCGGTTCTCGCCGAGGCCCGCGTAATCGTGGCGCGCGCCGGCCGGAACCAGCCACGCGCCGTGCCGGTCGAGCCGCCGGCTGACGCCGTCCACCGCCATCACCATCGCACCGTCGATGCCGAGCACGATCTGGTGAAAGTCGTGCACGTCCGATGCTTCGAGCGTGTCGTAGCGTTGCAGTGCGATGGTGGGGGACGAAAGGTGGGCCATGGGGCAGGGCGTCGGCCGGCGGCTCGCGTGCGGTATCAGACGTCGAGCAGTTCGACTTCGAACACGAGCGTGGCATTCGGCGGAATCACGCCGCCTGCGCCGCGCGGGCCGTAGCCGAGTTGCGGCGGGATCGTCAGGCGACGCACGCCGCCGACCTTCATGCCCTGCACGCCTTCGTCCCAGCCCTTGATGACCATGCCGCCGCCGAGCACGAATGCGAACGGGTCGTTGCGATCCTTGCTCGAATCGAATTTCTGACCATCGGTCAGCCAGCCCGTGTAGTGGACGCTGACGGTCTTGCCGGCTTGCGCTTCCGCGCCGGTGCCTTCGGTCAGGTCTTCGTACTTGAGGCCCGATTCGGTCGTGATGACAGACATGACTTCTCCTGAAAAAGGATGGGTAAAACCGTTATTGTAGGCGAGCGCGCAACGGGCCGCCGCTCGTGGCTGTCGGCCGCTCGCACGTGTGTCGCGGGCGGCGGCAGGCCGCCGTGGCCGCGGTCGTCCGACACGCAAATGGAACGCGCGTTTGAATTTCTCGCACGCCCCGCGACCGCGGTTGCACCGCGCGAGTGCGACGGGTGTATGAATCGGTGCCACCGGCGCGCGCCGCAGCGTACCGCGTGGCGCCGCCGATTTCCGTGAAACGCCCGCCGCACGAGGCTTTCAGGCCGTCTGCGCGATACGGCACGACGCAGCGCGTATCGCTCGCGAGCGACAGCGCGCGTTCGAATCCCGCCCCGTCCGGACGCTGTTCGAGCGCCGCTTTTTCCGCCTTTTCGACCGTGCCCTGTTTGGAAGCGCGCATCTACCGTGCGGCTTGCGTGCGCCGCCACGGGCGGCCTATCTTTACAGCTGTCGATGTCAAGATTTTGGCGGTGCGCGCCGCGCCGCGCCGCCCGGGCCCGCGCCGGCTGCGTCGGACGACGCGCCGGGCCGCTCCGGAACCAGGAGAACGATGAACATGAAGTCAGCCGCTTCCGCCACCGCAGCCGGGATCATGCCGGTGCGCCGCGACCTGCGCTTCGACCTGCCGGTCGAACGCGCGAAGGACTGGCATGGCCTCGGGTCGCACGTGACCCATTTCTTCAACGCGCTGTCGCTGCTGTTCCCGGCGGGCGAGCGCTTCTTCATGGATTCGGTGCGCAACTACCGCGACCGGATCGACGATCCCGTGCTGAAGCAGCAGGTGCTCGGCTTCATCGGCCAGGAGGCGATGCACACGCGCGAGCACATCGAGTACAACGAGCTGATGCAGGCGAACCACCTGCCCGCGCGCAAGCTCGACAAGCGCGTCTGGACGGTGCTCGGCTACATGAAGCGCAAGCTGCCGCATTCGGTGCAGCTCGCGCATACGGTCGCGGCGGAGCACTACACGGCGATGCTCGCCGACTGGCTGCTGCGCGACCCGACGCGCCTCGACGGCTCGGTCGAGGGCTACCGCCAGATGTGGATCTGGCACGCGCTCGAGGAAACCGAGCACAAGGCCGTGTCGTTCGACGTATGGAACGCCGCGATGGAACCGGGGCTGCGCCGTTACGTGATCCGCATCGGCGTGTATCTGCTGACGACGCTGACGTTCTGGCCGACCGTATTCCTGATGCACGCGACGCTGCTGTGGCGCGATCGCGGCGCCGGCCATCACGTGCGCGGCATGCTGCGGATGATCGCGTTCCTGTACGGGCCGCGCCGGGGGCTGTTCCCGCGCATCGCCGGCGAATGGCTGAGCTTCTTCCGGCCGGGCTTCCATCCGTGGGATCACGACAATCGCCACCATCTGGCGCGGGTCGATGCGCTCGCCGCCGCCTACGGCGAACAGGGCGGCACACCGGCCGGCCGTGGCCGCGCCAACGCGCCGGCGCCGCTCGCGTCGGGCCGCTGAGACCGCCGCTGCGCCGGCATGCGCGGCATCGGGCCGCACCTGTTGCGTTCGTGCATCAGCCGCCCACCTCTGACGATTGACTGAAATCAATTCGAACCGGCAGCACGGGCGCCCTGCGGTCCCGTCGACCGGTTGTGCACGCATGCATGGGCGAGGCGATCCGGCGTGCGCGGCATCGCCCGGGAACGCCATGCGCCAGCACCGGCGCGGCTTTGCGCGCCGCGCAGCCGCCCGTTCAGGGGTCCCGCCGCGTATGCCACCGGGATAACACCCATCTAGCCGCGCGTCGGCCGCATCGATATACCGTTCATGACAATGTCCACCTCACGCGCGATTCCTGCACGGGGGGATTTTATTCGGACGGAAATGCGGCCAATATGTCGGTTCGATCGAGGTCCGTCGCGCGTGACGGCGAGCCAGCGCGATACCAACGCCAAGCGGGGAACAACGATGGTTGCTAGGTCACCTGACGCAAACGGGCATGCGGTGCCCGAGATGTCGCATGTGTCCGTCACCGCGCCCGAGGACGGACGCAAGCTGTTCGTGATCATGCGCTCGCCCGATGAGCCGTTGCTTGCGCAACTGCGCGGGCTCGGCTGGGAAGTCTCCGTCGCGAAGACGGCCGGCGCCGCGCAGAACATGACCTCCGGCGTGAGCGTCGCCGCCGGTCTGGTCGATTTCACCGGATTCACGTCGCGCGACTATCCCGCGCTGAAGGCGTGCCTGAGCCAGCCGTCGATCGGCTGGATTTCCATCGCGCAGGCCGGCATCACGATCAGCCCCGCGGTGCGCGAACTGATCCGCAGCTATTGTTTCGATTACGTGACCCTTCCGTTGCCCTACGAATGGATTTCGCACGTGCTCGGCCATGCGCGCGGGATGGCCGCGCTCGATCGCGTCGATGGCGCGGCCTATGCGGCGTCGATCGGCGAACACGGGATGATCGGCAACTGCGAGGCGATGCAGCAGCTGTTCAGCACGATCCGCAAGGTCGCGAAGACCGACGCGAGCGTGTTCATCTCGGGCGAGTCGGGCACCGGCAAGGAGCTGACGGCGCTGGCGATTCACGAGCGCTCCGGCCGCGGCAAGGGGCCGTTCATCGCGATCAATTGCGGCGCGATTCCGCATCACCTGCTGCAGTCGGAACTGTTCGGCTACGAGCGAGGCGCGTTTACTGGCGCGAACCAGCGGCGTGCGGGCCGGATCGAATCGGCGAACGGCGGCACGCTGTTTCTCGACGAAATCGGCGACATGCCGGTTGAAAGCCAGGCGAGCCTGCTGCGTTTCCTGCAGGAAGGGAAGATCGAGCGGCTCGGCGGGCAGGAGTCGATTCCGGTCGACGTACGGATCATCTCGGCTACCCACGTCGATCTCGACGGCGCGGTCGAGGCCGGGCGCTTCCGCGCGGACCTTTATCACCGCCTGTGCGTGCTGCGCATCCACGAGCCGCCGCTGCGCGCGCGCGGCAAGGATATCGACATCCTCGCGCACTACGTGCTGCAGAAATTCAAGTCCGACAGCGGCCGCAAGATCAGTGGCTTCACGTCGGCCGCACTCGATGCGATGCGCCGCTACGAGTGGCCGGGCAACGTGCGCGAGCTGATCAACCGCGTGCGGCGCGCGATCGTGATGGCCGAGAGCCGGCTGCTGACGCCGCACGATCTCGGGCTCGAGACGCCGGGCGAAACCGAACCCGTGACGCTCGAACAGGCGCGGGCGCTCGCCGAGCGCACCGCGATTGAGAATGCGCTGCTGCGCAACGATCACCGCATCAACAAGGCCGCGGCCGAACTCGGCATTTCACGCGTGACGCTCTACCGGATGATGATCGAGCACGGGCTGAACGATCACGACAACAACGGCGGGAACGACAGCACGCCGTCCGGCGACGCGGGGCATCAGCGGGTCGGCTGAGCGGCGCACGCGTGACGCGTGAGCCGGTTCAGCGATAGGTCCAGAGCCGGTGCAGCACGAACGTGACCGGCGGCACGCACAGCACGACCGCGACGATGCTCCACGCGCGGGCGAGGCCGAGCGTCTCGGTGCCGTGCGCCAGCGGCATCGTCATGCCGAGGCCGGCCATCGCGACGGCGAGAAAGCGCACGAAGTTGCCCCACGTCACCGGCGACGAAAAACTCCACAGCGTATTGGCGAGATACGAGAACGCGGTCGAGCACGCGAACGCGACCGCGTTCGCGCTCACCGGCGTCGCGTCGAACAGCGCGAACATCGCCGCCGCGATCAACGCATGCAGCGCGGTCGAACCGACGCCCGACACCCCGAAGCGAATCAGCCTGGCGCGTTCGGCGGTATAGAGGGTGCGGATCATCGGTGCGGTCGTTCGGGTGATGTGGCGGCGTGTGGAGCGGTGTCGAGGGGGGGGCACTCGCCGGCGAAGGGCGCCGACGCAAACATGACGCGCACCGGTTTCGCAGTATAGCGATGCCGCCGGCCGATGGATGCGGGGACAACCTGCGGCTTCCGCGCCGCCTGCGCCATGTAAAGCGCATGAAACATTTTCGCGTCGGCGGCCACGCAAATTTGCGCGGCAAATCGGGGTGAACGGCCGGCTACCCGTCGGTAAGAATGTCGCGCTGCATTGTTCAGCCTTATCCGGCAAGGCAAGGCGGCGACGCGGCCGGCGCATGCCGCGCGCCGTGTGTTTCAGATTCGTAACTTCCCGTCTTCCGCACCCGTTCCGGCCACCACGCTGCCCGGCCAACCCCTTGTCCGGAAGGGCTCGCGCGACGCTGGCCCGCTCCTTGCGAGAGTGGACGTGCGAAAGTCGACGATGCACGGTCCGCCCGGTTCGGCAGCGAACCCTGTCAGTACCGGCCAGGACACAGTCCGCGGGGATGCGGCGGCGGCGCGCGGCACGACAGCCGCGTTCCGGCGAGCACGGAGTGTCGTCGCCTGATCGTCGGAGCACCGGTCTCGTCCGGTTGCCGGAACAACCATCAGATTGATACGGGGAAGAAAAATGATCGATCGCCATACGCCGCGGCCGGCAGGCCGCGATCGCAGTGATTCGGGGCATCGCCGGTCGAACGTCGTTCTCGCAGCCGGCCGGCATGCATCGACAGGCCATCTCTGCGCGCCCGGTGCGAGGCGGATCCGGCTGATTGCCGGTCATCCGCGCCGGGTCGGCACTTTCCTGCACGCGAACCCGATTCGCAAGGGCATGTGCACACGGGCGCCGGTACCTCGACGCCCGGTCTTCGCCTACTGACTGAAGCCGTACGATATCCGTTCGCGCGAGGCATCGTCCCCGTGAACGATCAATCTGCAATCCGAATGAAATGCGAAGTGTCGTGCCATATGCGCGACGGATGAAGCATTCGATGCGACGGCAAACGGCGTGACGCCGGTGCCGTCCGGTGGTGAGGGGAGGGGCGGTCGGACGCGCGCGACGGGTGTGGCGCCCGTACGCGCGCGACGCCGTTTCAGCCGCCGTAGATGTCGAAGTCGAAGTACTTGGACGCGAGCCGCTTGTAGGTGCCGTCCTTGACCATATCGAGGATGGCGCCGTCGATCTTCGCCTTCAGATCGGTGTCCTCCTTGCGCAGCCCGATGCCGGCGCCGATACCGAGCACCTTCTCGTCGACGAGTTCCGGGCCGACGAACGTGTAGTTCGCGCCGCTCGGCGATTTCAGGAACCCGATGGCCGCCTGCACTTCATCCTGCAGTGCCGCGTCGAGGCGGCCCGAGGTCAGGTCCGCGTACACGCCGTCCTGGTTCTGGTACGACACGACGTTCGCGCCTTGCTTGCCCCAGTACGCCTTCGCATACGTTTCCTGCGTCGTGCCCTGTTCGACGCCGATCGATTTGCCCTTCAGCGATTCGGCCGTCGGCAGCAGCGGCGAGCCCTTCTTCACGACGAGCCGCGTCGGCTGGTTGTAGATCTTCGTCGTGAAGCCGATCTGCTGCGCGCGTTGCGGCGTGATCGACATCGACGACAGCACCGCGTCGAACTTCTTCGCCTTCAGCGCCGGAATCATCCCGTCGAAATCGTTCTCGAGCCACACGCACTTCGCCTTCAGGCGCGCGCAGATCTCGTTGCCGAGGTCGATGTCGAAGCCGACGAGCTTGCCGTCGGGCGCCTTCGACTCGAACGGCGCGTAGCTGGCATCGGTGCCGAAGCGGATCGTGGTCCAGTCCTTCGCGACGGCGGGGCCTGCGGATACCGCCAGCAGGGCGATCGAAACAGCGGCAATCAGTCTCTTCATGGTGCGTTCCTTGGCGGGGTGCTTCCGGGTTCTGTGCGACACGGTTTCACGGATACGAACCGCGTCTGCGCGCGGTGTCCGCACGGCCATTAACGCAGAAAATAAAATAAGAGTCCAGAATGGACAAAAAATGTCGTTTTGTCGGATGGGCGAATCGGTCTGCGGGTCTCGACCCTTGCAAAAATACGAAAATGGACTAATCTTGTTAGTAAATTCGCTTCGAGACTAACGATCATGTCACGGCCCGCCTATGAATCGCATTCCCCCCCGCCGCAGGCCTCGGTCGCGCAGATGTCGGCGGCCGGCCTGCGTGCGTTTTTCAACATCGCACGCGACTGGGAACTGACGATCGACGAGCAGATCGTGCTGCTCGGGTCGCCCGGCCGTTCGACGTTCTTCAAGTGGAAGGCCACGCCGGAATCGGCGCGGCTGCCGCGCGATACGCTTGAGCGGCTATCGCTGTTGCTCGGCATCTACAAGGCGCTGCAGATTCTGCTGCCGCAGCCGGCCGCGGCCGATGCGTGGGTCAAGCGGCCCAACGACGCGGCGCCGTTCGGCGGCAAGCGCGCACTCGACCGGATGCTCGCCGGCAACGTCGGCGATCTGGTCGCCGTCCGGCAATATCTCGACGCGATGCGAGGTGGCTGGGCGTGACCATGCCGATCCAAGCACAACAATGGCCCACGACCGCGGTCGAGTGGGCGCCAGCCTATCGCGTGATCCCCACCCGTTTCCCGGCGATCAACCTGTTCGACCGCGTGGCCTCGGCGGACGATTTCGACGCGCTTTACGCACTCGAATCGCTGACCAACGACCGCATCCGCAACGAAGTCGGCGCACTCGATCTCGTGCCGCCCGCCGAGCGCCGCTACGGGCAGGGCTGGGGGCCGATCATGGCCGCGTTCACGCACCTGAATCCGCAGGGCAGCCGCTTTTCCGACGGCAGCTATGGCGTGTTCTACTGCGCGCGTTCGCGCGATACGGCGATCGCTGAAACGCGGTATCACAGCGCGTTGTTCCTGGAAGCGACGAAGGAGCCGCCGATGCGCCAGCAGATGCGGCTCTACACGGTGATCGCGCAGGGCGAAGTGGCCGACCTGCGCGTGTGGCCGAAACGCGATCCGGCGCTGCTGCACCCGCTCGATTACAGCGCCGGGCAGGCGCTCGGTCGTGCGGTGCGCAATGCGGGTGGCGCGGGCATCGTTTATCCGTCGGTGCGCGACCCGCGCGGCGAGTGCCTGGCGGCGTTCCGCACCGCGCTGCTGCGCGACTGCCATCACGCGGCCTACCTCGAATACAACTGGAACGGCTCGGCCGTCGATGCGGTGTTCGAACTGAACCAGGTCGGCTAGCGCCTGCTTGCGGGCGCAGGGCATGTCAACGCCTCAAGGCAGCGGCCAGTCGCCTGCGTGGCGTTCGCGCGCTTCGGCCTGCGTCATCGACCAGGTGCGCCCGGTGCGCGGCTCGGCGAGCGTGAGCCGCCCGGCCGGCGCGAATGCGCCCGTGTCGATGAACCACTGCGCGCCGATCCGCTGCGGCGCGCGCACCGGTGTGTGCCCGGTGCAGGTCAGCGACAGCCCGGCCTGTCGCGCGGGATCGGCGAGCCCCTGGACGAGATCGCGGCCCCAGATCAGCCGCTCACGCACGTCGTGCGCATAGCTGCCCGTGTCGAGATCGGCGTCCGAGCCGAAGAATTCCGCATGCAGCACGTTGAAGCGCTCGGGGCCGTCGCCGATCACGCGCACCAGCGGCAGCGCGTCGACACGTGCCGCATGCGCGTGCAGCCGTTCCGGCGGCAGGTCGGCACCCCAGTCGCCGCCGATCCCACGCCACGCGTCGGGCGACAGCTTGCCGCGCGCCACGAGGCTCAGCACTTCCTCGTGATTGCCGCGCACGACGTGGCACCACGGGCGGTCGAGCAGGTCGAGCGTGGCTTCGGAGGCCGGGCCGCGGTCGACGAGGTCGCCCACCGAGAACAGCCGGTCGCGGGCCGGATCGAAGCGGATGTCGTGCAGCAGCGCGCGCAGCACATCCACGCAGCCGTGCAGGTCGCCGACGACGAAGTCGCGGCCGACCGTGTTCGCCGGATGGCGGCAGAGGGGGGCGGTGGCAGTCATCCCAATATCTTAGGCGCTCGCGCCCCCATCGCCACGTCACGATGGAATGACGATAATCGGGGCAATACCCGCCGGTACGGCGCGGCGGTCTGTCCCGCGCGCCGGCCGAATTCTTTCCATTTGCTTTCGGAATCACATGATGACGCTTTATCCGCAGGTATTACGCAACCGGCCGCGCATGGTCGCGGCGTTCGTCGCCGGCTTGCTGTGCGCGTTGCTGCTGCCGTTTTCGCTGCGTCCGACCGTGCGTGCGCTGATCGGCTGGGACTGCGCGATCTGGCTGTATCTCGTGCTGATGTGGGTGCGCATGATCACCGCGCATCATCATCAGGTGCGCGAAATCGCGATTCGCGAGGATGAAAACGCGACGACCGTACTGACCGTCGTGTGCCTTGCGACCGTCGCGAGCGTTGCCGCGATCGCGATCGAACTCGCGACTGCGAAGAGCGTCGGCTTCAGCGCGGGGCTCAGCCACTACGCGATCACGGGCGCGACGCTGTTCGGCGCGTGGTTCCTGATCCCGACGATCTTCACGCTGCACTATGCGCGGCTCTATTACGGCTCGCCGACCAAGGATCGAGCGCTGCGCTTCCCGGACCAGAACCCCGAGCCAGATTACTGGGATTTCCTGTATTTCGCGTTCACGATCGCGGTCGCGTCGCAGACGGCCGACGTGTCGCTGGCGAACCGCTCCGCGCGACGCTCGGTGCTCGCGCAGTCGATCCTGTCGTTCTACTTCAACATGGCCGTGCTCGGGCTATCGATCAACGTCGCGGCGGGCCTGCTGAGCTGACGCGGGCCACGGTCATTCGCAGCGTTACTTGAGCAGGTCGTACGGGCCGCCGCGCTCCAGCGCCCGCTGGTACGCGGGCCGTGCGTGGATCGCGTCGAGAAAGCGCGCGATCGCGGGATAGCGGCTGCCGCCCCCGCGCGCGGTCGCGGCTTCGAGCGGAAAGCTCATCTGGATGTCGGCTGCGCTGAAACCGTCGCCGACGAACCAGCCAGTGCGGCTCAACGTGTCGTCGACATAGCCGAGATGCAGGGCGATCTGCGGATCGACGAAGCTCGACTGCAGCGTGTCGGCGATCTTGCGCGCGATCGGCCGGGCGAAGAACGGCATCGGCGCGTGTGCAATTCGCAGCGCGACGAGCTTGAGCAGCAGCGGCGGCATCGCCGACCCTTCCGCGTAGTGCAGCCAGTACGTATAGTCGTGCCGCTCCGGCGTGCCGGGCGACGGCGCCAGGCGTCCGTTGCCGTAGCGTTCGACCAGGTATTCGATGATCGCGCCCGATTCGGCGTACGTGCGGCCGTCGTCGGTGACCACCGGCGACTTGCCGAGCGGATGGATCGCGCGCAACGCGGGCGGCGCGAGCATCGTCTTCGGATCACGCGCGTAGCGCACGATCTCGTACGGCACATCCAGTTCTTCGAGCAGCCAGAGCACGCGCTGCGAGCGCGAGTTGTTCAGGTGATGGACGGTGAGCATGTCGACGCCGGAAGTGGGGGCGGGAACGACATCATACCCAGCGCGTAGGGCGCGTACGCGAAACGCGTTGCGCGCCGTGAGGAGCCGCGTCTGGCCGACCGCGTCTGGCCGACCGCGTCTGGCCGACCGCGTCTGGCCGACCGCGTCTGGCCGACCGCGTCTGGCCGACCGCGTCTGGCCGACCGCGTCTAGCCGACCGCGTCTGGCCGTCCGCGCCGCTCCATCACGCGCGCCGCACCGCGATCCACGCACCCCAGAACAGGCTCGCGAAAAAGCGCAGCGGCGCATCGCAGCCGGCATCGCGCAGCAGGCCGAACACGGCTTCCTCGGACGCGGGCGGATCGGCGCCCTGCAGGATCTTCGCGAGTTGCGCGCGCACCGCGTCGGGTGTCGCGCCTTTCATGCGCCAGCGCTGCTGCCATGCGTCGAGCAGGCGAGGATGGTCCGCGTAGCGGCGATGATTGCCGGCGAGCACGAGCGGCGCGCCGGGTTTCAGGCGCCGCGCGATCGCATGCAGCAACGCCGCCTTCGCTTCGTCGCCGGGGACGTGGTGCAGTACGCCGATCAACGTCGCGCCGTCGAACGCGGGCGTGTCGGGCAACGCATCGACACCGTCTCCGACGAATGCCGTGCGTGCGGCGAAACCCGCGGCCTCGACGTTCGAGCGCGCGAGCGCGAGCATCGGTTCGGACGGGTCGACAGCCGTGAACCGCCAGCCCGGCTCGAGCGCGGCCGCCACGCAGATTTCCTGCCCGGTGCCGCCCGCGCCCGCGACGAGGATCCGCGCCTCGCGCGCAGCGATCGCCGACCCGAGCATGCACGCGGTGAGTTCGTGGCAGGCATCGTAGCCGGCGAGCGCGATGCGGGATTGCTCGGCGTATTCGTGGGCGCGTGCCGGATCGAATTTGGCGGCGCTGGCGGGAAGCGACATGGCGGGTTCCTCGGGTCGGGCGCGGACGACGTGTCCGCGAGCATGGCGCAGAGCGTAAGCGTGCGCGGCCGGTGCAACAAGGCGAGCAGCCATTCCGGTATGGCTGCTACCCGACTCGCCGGCGCCTGCCGGAATGCGGGTTTTCCTGGGGTCGATTCGTATTTAATAATGTCCGGGAACGATGTATCGCGGTAGCGAATCCGGCGCATACTCGTTTCTCTCCCCCCGCCTGGCCGTCGCATGCCGGGCCCCGATGTGCCGCGCCCCGCTGGCGCGGCCATGCCGCTCGGTACGCACGAGGAGCGCATGATGTCCGATTGTCCGCACGATCCGTATGCGCAGCACCACATTCACTGCTTGCCGTTCGGCGCCCAGCCCTGTGGCGCGCTCTGCGCGACGCCGCGCACGCATTTTCGCGTGTGGGCGCCGGGCAGCACGCAGGTCCAACTCGAACTCGATACCGGCTTTGGCCCGTCGCTCGTGCCGATGGCCGCCGCCGGCACGAACTGGTTCGAAGTCTTTACCGATTGCGGCGCGGGTGCGCGTTACCGCTATCGCCTCGACGATGCGGTATCGATTCCCGATCCTGCGTCGCGTTCGCAACCCGAAGGGCTCAACGGTCCGAGCGAGGTCATCGATCCGCGCGCGTTCACGTGGCGCAACACGTTCTGGCGCGGGCGCGCGTGGGAAGACATCGCGCTCTATGCGATCCGCCCGCACGCGGTAGGCGGCTTCGACGCCGTGCGCCGGCGCCTGCCGCAACTCGCGCGACTCGGCGTGACCGCGCTGGAGCTGCTCGCATCGCCGCACGACAGCCTGCCGTTCGCGCCGCTCGCGGCCGAAGGCGGCCCCGACGCGCTGAAGGCGCTGATCGATGCCGCGCATGGCTACGGTCTCGCGGTGCTGCTGGAACTCGACTACGCGCGCTTCGGCAGCGGCACCGAGGCGCTGCGTCACTACGCGGCACCGTTCTTCCATACGCGCGACGATCCGCTGCAGGCGTCGCCGCTCGCGCTCGATCATCCGGAAGTCTGCGATTTCTTCTGCGACAACGCGTTGTACTGGATCGACGAGTACCGTTGCGACGGGCTGCGCCTGCGCGAAGCCGACCGGATCGGCGTGTCGTGGCTGCGCGAGATCGCCGATCGCGTGCGCGCGGCCGTGCCGGCCGACCGGCTGATCCATCTCGTCCTCGGCAGCGAGCGGCATCCGGCGCATCTTGCCGATACCCATTTCGATGCGCAGTGGAACGGGTGCGGCGAACGCGCGCTGCACCGGCTGACGGGGCGCGATACGTCGGGCCACGAAGGCATTTCCACGCACCAGTCGATCCATACGCTCGCCCGCGCGCTGACCGCGGCCGGGGCCGCATTCCAGCCGGCCGGGTCGGGAGACGGCATGGCTGCCGACGGCGGGCTGTCGTTGACGTCGCTGGTGCTGTCCGATGGCGCGTGGCGCGACAGCAGGCAGGGTGACCACGGGCAGGAGGCCGGTCTGGCCGCGCTTGCGCTGTCGCTGCTCACGCCGCAGATCCCGTTGATCTTCGACGAAACCGCGCGCGATATCGATCGCGCGCATTTCGTGCAGTCGGCGCTCGCGGTGCGCGCGAAGCTGATCTCGCCGCGATTGTCCGATTGCCGGCCGCAGGAGGCGCGTGCGCTGAAGTCGGACGGCGACGGCGATGCCGACGCGCTGCTCGCATCATGGTGGCTCGCCGACGACGAGACGCTGACGATCGCGTTGAACCTGTCGCCCGACGCGGTGCCGTTCGATGCGCCGAGAGGGCGAGTCGTGTTCGAGACGCCGGCGCGTGCGCGCGACCGGGTCGATGAAGGGGTGTTACCGCCGTATGCGCTCGTCGCGTGGCTGACGGGTGACGTCAACCGGTATGCGCTCACGCACGATGCGCGTCGCATCGATGACGGTGCCTGGCGCGGAGTGCGTCCGAACCTGAACGCATGACGACGTGAGCGGGTATGCGTTTGAGAGGCCGGGCGCATCTGCGCCCGGCTGCACCGCAGCAAGCTCCGAACTACCAGAACCCGCGAATGCCCGCGATGCCGTAGGCGCCGTGGCGGCGTGCATCGTCGATGTGGGTACGTGTCATGCCGCCGAGCGCGAAGACGGGCATGGCGGCCTCGGCGGCCAGCGCGCCGAACTGTGCCCAGCCGAGCGTCGGCGCACCGGGATGGCTGAGCGTCGGCAACACGGGCGACAGCGTGACGAAATCCGCGCCGGCGCGCGCGGCCAGCAGCAGGTCGTCGCGCGTGTGACAGGCGGCGGACACCCAGCGTCCGGCCGGCAACGGCCGCTGCGTGGCGGCGCGCAAGGCAGGGCCGTCGAGATGCCAGCCGGCGCCGTCGAGCCGCATCACGCCAGCTGCATCGATCGGCCCGTTCAGCATCAGGTGCGCGCCGGCCGCGTCGCAGCGTGCGAGCGCTTCGGCGGCGAGTCGCGCGAACGCGGTTGCGTCGAGCGATTTCACACGCAGTTGCACGAGCGTCTCGCCGCGCGCGAGCACGGCCGACAGCCGGTCGAGGAACGCCGCGCAATCGGCCGCCGACGCGGACGCCGGCTCCGGCGTGATCACGCAGCAGCGCGGCAGCGTGGCGTTCATCGGGTGCGACGAAGCGCGGCCGTCATTCGTCGGCCTCTTTCGAGATCTTCGGATAGACGCGCACGAGCACGATGCGCGGCCCGTTCATCTTCTTCACGACGACGTCGAAGCGGTCGAACGACACGCGCTGCCCTTCGGTCGGCAGGTCGCTGAGCGCCTGGATCACGAGGCCGCCGACCGATTCCGCGCGGCCTTCGTCGATGTCGATGCCGAGCGCCTGTTCGAGCGACACGACGGGCAGGCTGCCCTTGCCCATCAGCGTGCCGTCGTCGAGGCGGCTCCAGTCGGCGTCGCCCTGGCGGAACTCGTCGTGGATCTGGCCGACCAGCGCGCCGAGCAGGTTGTCGAGCGTCAGGAAGCCGATCGGTTTCTCGCCCTTGTTGCCGACCAGCGCGAAGTGCGGCGCACCCTTGCGGAAGCGGCGGAACAGGTCGAGCGCCGGCGTGTCGGGCCTCACGTACTGCACGGGGCGGACGTAGTCCGACAGATCTTCCAGCGCCGCGCCCGCGTGACGCGCGAGCAGCAGGTCCTTCAGGTGAATCAGCCCGCTCACCTGTTCGCGCGACGCATCCTCGAACAGCGGATAGCGGCTGAAGCGGTGCCGCGCGACGATCTCCATGTTGTCCGGCAGCGGCAGGTCGCGGCGCAGGCCGATCATTTCGTGGGCCGGCCGCATCAGGTCCGACACGGTCATCGACGAAAAATCGAGCGAATGCGCGAGCGTGTTCCACTCGTCGTTGCTGTACGTGCCGCGCGCCGGCTGGGCCGGATTGCCGGCCGTGCTGCGGCGGCTGCGCAGGATCAGCTTCAGCTCGTCGGTCGAGTAGTGGGCGTCGCCGCCGTGGTCGGCGGAGAGCCCCGCGAGCCGCAGTACCGCGTTGGCGCTGTTGTTGAGCACCCAGATCGCCGGATACATCGCCCAGTAGAACGCATAGAGCGGCAGCGCGACCCACAGGCCGACCTTCTCCGACTGGCGGATCGCCATCGATTTCGGCGCCAGCTCGCCGACGACGATGTGCAGGAACGAGATCAGCGAGAACGCGAACACCAGCGAGATCAGGTGCACGACGCGTTCGGATTCCACGCCGATCAGGTCGAGCAGCGGGCCGAGCAGTTGCGCGAAGGCCGGTTCGCCGACCCAGCCGAGGCCGAGCGACGCAAGCGTGATGCCGAGCTGGCACGCGGAAAGATACGCGTCGAGTCGGCCGTGCACGATGCCGAGGATGCGGCCGCGCAGGCCGTGCTTGCGGGCGAGTGTCTTGACGCGCGTGGCGCGCAGTTTGACGAGGCCGAATTCGGCCGCAACGAAGAACCCGTTCAGGGCCACCAGGAACAACGCGCCGATGAGCGCGAAGATCTGTAACAAAGAAACACTCCGGTTATGACAGGCCCATCAGTATAGAGCCAGAAAGGAATCTGTAATGTGTCGGGCGGCCGATTGCTTACACCGGCACCTCACCGGGAACGGAGAGCGTGATGGTGGCCGTGGCGCCATCGGCGAACGCGTCGTGCGAGAACGTGCCGCCGTGTGCGAGCGCGACGCGCTGGCATAGCGCGAGCGTCCAGGCGACCCGCTTGGCGTCGCGCTCGCGCAGCATCTCGCGTCGTGCGAACGATTCGAATGCATGCGGTTGCGCGGGATCGGCGAGCGCGTCCGCGTTGACGGTACACGTGGCGCGCGCGGTGAACTGCATGCCGTCGCGAGCGCACGCAAACGTCACGCGGCTGCCGGCGGCGCTGGCTTCGACCGCGGCCGTCAGCATCGTCCAGAGCGCCTGCGCGATGCGTTCGCGGTCGATGGTCAACGACGGGTCGCCGTCCGGCGGCGTCGCGTCGAGCGTGACCTGCCGTGCGTCGGCGAGCGCGAAACGCGCGAGCGCGATCGTTTCGTCGAACAGCGCGCGCAGCGCGAACGGCCGCGGCTTGAGGGCGAGCGTGCGCGTTTCGGCGCGCGGCGCGTCGAGCACGTCGTCGATCAGCGCGACCTGCTGGTCGATGCCCGTGCGGATGCCCGCGAGCGCGCGCTGCAGGTTCGGATCGGCGTTGGCGAGCTGGCGTTCGAGCACGTACGCCCAGCTATGCATGGCGTTCAGCGGGCTGCGCAGGTCGTGCGACGCGGTGGAGAGCGCCTGGTCGCGCAGGAACAGCGCCGCCTGGGTGGCGTAATGCGCTGCGCGTTCGCGCAGCACGTCGGCGGCGGGATCGACGGGAGTGGACGTCACGGAGCTGGCCTGTCGGAAGCGGTTGGCGTGAAAGTCACGCGAACCGCCATTATAGGGACGGTGCTTGTCACGCCGGGAGCGCGTCTTCGTCCTTTTTCCGGGCGTCGCCGTTCGGCAGCAGCTGGCACGCGAGCAGGCCGGCCAGCATCAGCGCGCAGCCGACGAGCGCGCGCAGCGTCAGCGTTTCGCCGAGCGCGGCCCAGCCGGCGATCGCCGCGAACACGCCTTCCATGCTGAAGATCACGGCCGCGTGCGCGGGCGCCGCGTCGCGTTGCGCGACGACCTGCATCGTATAGCCGACTCCGACCGACAGCAGGCCGCCGTACAGCAGCGTCGGCAGCGCGTTGCGCAGCATCGCGCCGCTGACCGGCTCGATGACGAGGCCGACCGCGAGGCACGCCACGCCGCACACGACGAACTGCATGAACGCGAGCACGAGCGGATTGTGGCGCTTCGCGAAATGGCCGACGGCCATCACGTGCGCGGCGATGATCACGGCGCCGGCGAGCTGGAACCAGTCGCCGTACAGCACCGAGAATTGCTCGTTGATGCTGAGGAAATACAGGCCGATTGCCGCGAGCAGCGCGCCGAACCACGTGCCCGGGCCGATCCGGTGACGGGCGAACACGCCCATCAGCGGCACGATCACGACGTACAGCGAGCTGATGAAGCCCGCGTTGGCGATGCGCGTGTACTGCAGGCCGATCTGCTGCAGCGAAATCGATACCGCCAGCAGCCCGCCGAGCGCGAGGCCCGGCAACAGCAGCGTCGGCTCACGGCGGATCGCCGCGAGTTGCGTGCGCGACGCCGTGTTCAGCATCAGCAGCGGCACCAGCACCAGCGCGCCGAGCAGGAAACGGAGCCCCGTGAACAGGAACGGCCCGATCACGTCGAGGCTCAGTCGCTGGGCGACGAAAGCCGAACCCCAGATCGCGGCGGCGGCGAGCATCAGCAGGTTGGCACGGAGGTGCTTGCGGGCTTCGGGCTTCATCGGAATTCTTCTGGAGATTGCGGGCGGCGAAACCCGTAAGTTTACGCCGAGATTGCAAGGCTGTCGGCAAACCTGCGCAACGCGGCGCCGGCACGTGCGTCGCGTACGCGCGAATACAGCACGACCTGCGACAGCGGCAGCGGCGGCAGCCCGAATTTCGCGCCGACGTCGACCAGCGTGCGCGGCGCGACCCGCCGCGCCAGCGGACAGACGGCGAGCCCCGCGGCGGCGGCGGCCGTG